>NZ_JBHVWT010000003.1:396039-459875 GCF_042882135.1 Streptomyces sp. NPDC058240 | reverse complement strand
GTGGCACAAAGCGATGCCAGAGGGGAAAGGGTGCCGACTCTGTGATGTCTTTTGGGGGGGGGGGTTCTTTTGTGGGGAGGAGTTTGGGCAACCCCCCCCCCCCCCCGCCCAGGCCCTGAGCGGCCAGGGGGTGCCGCCGAAGTCCCGCCCGGTCCGCCCTGCGGTGCGGCGGACGGCGGGACTTCGAGGACACCCCCTGGCCCGGGTCCCGGTCGACGGGCCGGATCAGGTCGTGGTCTTGACCTTGATGGTGCCGTCGGCGATCTTCTTCTTCGCCTCGTCGAGCTTGGCCTGGATGTCCTTGAGGTGGTCACCCGTGGTGGTCAGGCTGACGCCGTCCTTGGCCAGGGTGTACGTCTGCGTGCCGGCCAGCGGCTTGCCGTCCTTGACGGACTTGACCAGGTCGTAGACGCCGCCGTCGACGTTCTTGACGACGGAGGTCATGATCGTGTCCTTGTACTTCGCCAGGGACGGGTCGAGGGCCTGGTCGGAGTCGACGCCGATGGACCAGGCGCCCTTCTTGCCCGCGACGGCCTCGATCGAACCGGCACCCGAGCCGCCCGCGGCGGCGAAGATGATGTCGGCGCCCTTGTCGAGCATGCCCTTGGCGGCGTACGAGCCCTTGTCGGGGCTGCCGAAGCCGGACAGGTCCGAACCGGTGGACAGGTACTGGATCTGCACCTTGGCCTTCGGGTTCGTGTCCTTGACACCCTGCTGGAAGCCCGCGGCGAACTTCTTGATCAGCGGAAGGTCCACACCGCCGATGAAGCCGACCTGGCCGTCCTTCGACTTCAGCGCGGCGGCGACACCGGCGAGGTAGGAGCCCTGCTCCTCGGTGAAGACGATGCTGTCGACGTTCTTGGCGCTCGCGACCGAGTCGACCAGGCCGAAGTTCACCTTCGGGTACTTGGCGGCGATCTTGTCGACCGCGTCCTTGTACGCGAAGCCGACCGCGACGACCGGGTTGTAGCCGCCCTCGGCGAGCGACTCCAGGCGCTGCTCGCGGTCGGCGGGGGTCTCACCGGTCTTGGCGGTGAGCTCCTTGGTCTCGGCACCGAACTCGGACTTGGCCTTGTCCAGACCACGCGCGGCGGAGTCGTTGAACGAGTTGTCACCACGGCCGCCCACGTCGTAGGCCATGCCGATCTTCATCTTGCCCTTGTCGGAGCCGGAGCTCTCGGTGGACGACTCGCCGCACGCGGTGGCAGTGAGGGCGAGGGCCGCGGTGACGGTACACGCAGCGGTGATCTTGGATACCCGGCGCAAGGGAAGGCTCCTTCAAACCTGACCGAAGCGCCTCTTCCGGCGCTGGTTTCGCGGCGATCGTAACGCGCGTAGATGTCAGATAAAGCCCTGTACGGAAGCCGTTATCGGATCGTCGCGAACCAGGGGTGACGTGTCCGGTTACGGATGGTTGCCATCGAGCAACGCGGAGGCAGTGAACAGCTCGACGGCGACCGTGATCGCCTCCTCGTCGGCGTCGAAATCACCGCGATGCAGGTCGAGGCGGGCACTGTCGCCGGGCGTGCGGACCCCGAGCCGGGCCATGGCGCCGGGGACGTGTTCCAGGTACCAGGAGAAGTCCTCGCCGCCCAGGCTCTGTTCGGTGTCCTCGATCGCACACGATCCGCGGCGCGCGGTCATCGCCGTGGCGAGCAGATCGATCACGGCAGCGTCGTTCACGACGGGCGGGACGCCCCGGACGTAGTCGATCACCGTCTTGGCGCCGTACATCCCGGCCACCTCGTCGATCGCGGCGTGCACCAGGTCGGGGGCCTCCCGCCAGGCGGCCAGCTCCAGGCAGCGGACGGTGCCCGACAGTTCGGCGTGCTGCGGGATCACATTGCAGGCGTGGCCGGCCTCCAGCCGCCCCCAGGTGACGGCGAGCCCGGCCCGTGCGTCCACCCGGCGGGCCAGCAGCGCGGGCACCTCGGTGGCGACCTTGGCGGCGGCGGTGACCAGGTCGGTGGTCAGGTGCGGCCGGGCGGTGTGCCCGCCCGGACCGTCGAGCGACACCTCCAGCCGGTCGCAGGCCGAGGTGATCGCCCCCACCCGCAGTCCGATCCGCCCGACGTCCACCCTCGGGTCGCAGTGCACCCCGATGATCCGCCCGACGCCCTCCAGCGCCCCGGACAGGATCGTGTCGGGCGCCCCGCCGGGCAGCACCTCCTCGGCCGGCTGGAAGATCAGCCGCACGGGGTTCGGCAGCAGCCCCTGCCGGTCGAGCTCGGCGAGCACGAGCCCTGCGCCGAGGACCGAGGTGGTGTGGATGTCGTGCCCGCACGCGTGCGCCCGGTCGGGGACGGTGGAGCGGTACGGGACGCCGGTCTTGGTGTCCGGGATGGGCAGTGCGTCGATGTCCGCGCGCAGGGCGAGCACAGGCCGCTGGTCGCCCTCCCGGCTCCCCACGTCACAGATCAGCCCCGTCCCCGTGTCCAGCACCCGGGGTTCGAGTCCGGCCTTCTCCAGCCGCGCCTTGATGGCCGCGGTGGTACGGAACTCCTGGTTGCCCAGCTCGGGGTGCATGTGCAAGTCACGCCGGAAGGCGATCAGTTCGGCACGCAAGGCCTCGGGCAGGCTGCCGGGCAGCGCCTCGTCCCCGGGCGGCTGGGCATCGGAATCGCGGGACATCAACTGGTTCACCTGGTGAAGGGTAAGGCCCTTCCCCCGTCAACTGACCATGAAACAAGAAAAGTTCAGCCACATAGACGAATAAATGACTGCGCTGCGGCGTGTGAGGTGATGACCGGGTGGGTACACTCGCGGATTTTCCGTCGTGGCCGGACATGTACGGCATGCCCGGCCGGGCGGGCGGCCGGGCCGCCCTCCCCGCGAGCCGTGGACCGCTCACCCACGTACGGCCGACTGGTCCGTGCCGCGCAGCGCCCGGCGTACCGGCATCAGCGCCAGCCCGAGGCACAGGGCTCCGACCGGCAGCAGATCCAGGCTCACGGCCATCAGCACGGTGCCCGCCAGCACCATCACCGGCACCCACGCCCGGACCACGTCACGACGGAAGAACGCGAGAAGGGTGACGAGGCCCAGCAGTCCGAGCCAGAACAGCATCGGCACCACGGTGTAGACCAACGGCATCACGCCGGGCACACCCTGCACCCGATCGAAGATCTCGCTCATGGCCTCTTTGTCCGCCGCGACGAACCCGGCCGCCAGGTCGATCACCGCCTGCACCACCACCGCCACGGTACCGAGCAGCCCGACCCCGGCGGCCACTGTGGCGGCAACCCTGCCGCCGCCACGCTCCCCGGCGAGCCCCCTCAGCCCCAGGAACACCGGCACGAACGCGAGCACCCCGGCCAGGAACAGCAGATGCGCCAGCGACCACCACACCCCGGGCCCGTAATCACCGAGGGCACGCCCGGCCAGCCGCACCGCTCCGTACCCCGCCATCAGGACCGGTCCCGCAAGGAGGGCCGCTCCGACCGTCGCCCGGCCCGTACCGGCCGTCCCGGCCGTCCCGCTCTGTCGCTCCGTCGCCATCCGCATCGTTGTCATGCGCCGATGCTCGCGCCCGGCCGACCCTGCCCGCTATCGGGGCTTCCCCCCAACAAACCCTGGGCGTGGGCCACTTACGGGTCAGGGTGATCCATGACGACCCGCTCAGGCTTGCGTACGGCATCGGCCGCCACCCCGACAGGCAGGAGCCCGCCGCCATCGAGGCACACCTCAGGATCGCGGGGCAAACTTAGTCCCCTGGAACAGGTGGCCACGGGAGAGGAAGTAGTGATCTCCAAAGCGGGAGAACCGGTGGCCAAGGTCGTGCCGCTGCGTGCCCGGGTGAAGCGGACAGGGCGCGGCTCGCTCCAGGGACAGATCCACATCAGGGAGGACTTCGACGACCTGCCGGACGACCTGGCCGACGCCTTCGGGATGCGCTGATGAAGATGCTGCTCGACACACACGTCGTCCTGTGGTGGCTCGACGACTCCGCCGAGCTCACCGCCACGTGCACAGCATCCCTCAACGCCTCGGTCAACCGCGCGGCCAGATACCGGACCTGGGCGGCCTCGGCCCGCGGGTCAGCCAGCAACTTCTTCGCGTGTCCGATCAGTTCCACCCCCATACCGAGCTGCACGGCCTCGATCTGATCGGCAACGCGGGAGACGCAACCAGGGGCGTCTCAATCGGTGATCAGCAGGCACGTCCTGCCGTCTGAGCCCTTCCGGGGCAGAAGGCGAGTGGTGGAGTGCGACATGGAGGAGATCTGTTTCCGTGAGGTCGTTGTCCGGGCAGCCGCGAGGGCGTCCGCCCCTGCGGTGGGCGTACGGTCAAGACCCGTAGGAGGCATCGGCACACGGGCGGGGCAGAGACTCCGACCCGTTGCCTCCGCACCGATTACGCAGCCAGAACACCTAGTTTCACGGCGAGTTCACGGGCCCTGCGGCGCTGGGCCGGCGAGTACGCCCGCATCGGCGTCGCCGCCGGTGTCCAAGCCCAGCTCCGGCGCCGCCTCCAGCACGACGCGAAAGCGAAGGAGCACGCTCCAGCTGTTCAGCTGGAGGCAGCAGCGCCGACCGGATTGCTGCCCGGTCGGCACCACCACTCGGCAACATCAACTGCCGGCCGGAACCTCAGTCGGAATGTCGAACCAGGTGTTGGCGAGATAGCTGACCTGGCTGCTGTTCAATGCTCCTTGGAAGACCCAGAGGTCGTCGATCGTCCCGGCGAAGTACCCGCCCGCGGTGTCCGGCACCGTACGCCCCACCTGCATGGCCCCTTCGGCCTTGAACGTCCGCACATCGCCCGCCCAGGCAACCTGGTCCCGGCAGGCGCTGTCGTCCGGCCGACCGTCTCCGTCGTCGTCGGCGCACCTGAATTCCTGGAGTACACCGTTGACGTAAAGCCGAGCCTCCTTGGCGAAGCTGTCGTAGACCACCGCCAGGTGGTTCCAGTCACGGACATCGAAGAACTCCGTACTGCTGACCTGCCTGGTCACAGCCCCTGCGCTGTCCTCATCGGGCAGTGTCAACTCCCAGCTTCCGAGTCCTTCGAGACCAGTGGGATCCGGCTGGAAGCGCAGGTCGAAGGCGCTGCGCGTGTTTCCCGCAGCACTGATCACGGTCATCGGGTGGTCCGGTGACTCGGACGCCTGAACCCATGCGGTCGCCGTGAAACTCGAACTTGTGTCGACCGGCACGGCCGGGAGCTCGGCGTAGGAGTCGACGCCGTTCAGCTGGAGACCACTGGCATCGATCGTCCCCGGCCCGAGCTGTGCTCCCCCGTACAGGTTCATCGGCGGGGACTGCTCTGCGGCGTCCGGAGTGCTCGCGGGTGTACCGGCAGTCGTCTCCTCGAACTGCCAGCGCCCCTTGAGCACCGGGCCCTGCTGGAACATCTGCGGCAGGCCGGTCGTGAGGCTCGAACCGGAGGGCTTCGACGGGGTCCTCGCCGGACTCCACCGAGCGATGGCCCCCTTGCCGTCCCCAGCATCGCTACCGGCCGGTCCCGCCGCCGTCGCCTGCGGCGCCAGCACTCCTCCCGCAATGAGGCTCAACGTGGCGGCGGCCACCACTCCAGCCATTCTTCGACGATACGAGCGTCTCCACATAATCCCCACCCCATCCGCGAGAAGATGAAGATTCCCCGAGTAGAGGGAATCCGGCAGGACTCTATGCAGAGGCCACGCACCCAACCAGAGGGATGTTCTGCATCAATGCGGCAGAACGAGACATATGACATGTGGCGTGACTCACGATTACCCCGCCAATACCCTGCACGATCAGTGCGATTCATACGGAGCGGGCACCCCGACCCCCAGCCCCGCGCCACCTACTCGTCAAAAACAAACATGATGTGGCTGTCGTCCAGGTACTTGATATCGACCTCGCAGCCTTTCTGCACCCTTGACGAGCGGAAGGAGGAAATGGTGTCGCGGCCTTCCACGCTCCTGGTCACACCGCCCTCCTGCCAGGAGAGCCGGTATTTTATGTTGACGCTCCCGCCATCGTTCGAGCCGAGGTAGCGAACGTCCTCCACCAGGGCCCGGATATCCCGTCCGTGCGACCGAATCTCATGGTCGCGCTTGAAGAGGTTGGCAATGTAGGCGATGCCGCCCACAATGAGAATTGCGGAAATGATGAAAACGATAATCACGGATCACCCCTTGCGTAAAATCGCAGTGTAACGTCGCCTGTAAGCGCTGTCACCGGGATATGACCGAGCCCTCCCACGGGCTTTCCGCGTTCCGGGCGGGGTCTGGCGGGTGGGCGGGGCCAAGGGGTGTCCGCCTGATACGTCCTACGCCTCCGTCACCGCCGTAGCCCGCCAGGGGGCCAGGCGTTGGACGTTGCGGGCAGTCTCCGTGACGCCGCTCAGGAAGCCCTGGGCGCGGGGGGACGCCGTGTCGCGGAGCCATTCCGGGGCGATGTCGCAGACCGCGACCTTCACCTCGGTGCCGGCCAGGGCGAGGGGCAGGGTGTGGACGACCGTGGAGGGGAAGCTGAGGACCGTTCGGCCGATGGGGCCGCGGCGGGCGATGAGTTCCAGGGGGAGGTCGGGGCGGACGATCTCCAGGCCGGTGGCGGCCTCCAGGGCGTGGAGCTTCTCGGTGGACTCGCGGCGGTGTGCGAAGTAGCGGGTCGCGCCGTGGGTGCGGGACAGGGACGCGACGGCCTCCAGGTACTGGTCCCGGTCGACCACGCCCGTCTCGACCAGGGAGGTGCCGACCAGGTCCGCGCCCTTGGTGAGCAGCGGCGGGCCGAAGCGGGCGCGGGTCCAGGCGAAGGTGTTGGGGGTGACGGTCACACCGGGCGGAGCCTCGACCGGCATGGCCGTGAAGACCTCGACCGTACGGTCGGCGGACGGGGTGAAGCGGCTGCGGGCGCGGGCCGTGACCGGGGCCAGGACCAGTTCGCGCGGGCCCGAGCTGCCCTTGCGGTGCCAGCGCACCAGGCGTTCGCCGCGCGCGAGCTGGGCGACGAACTCCATGGTGGCCGTGCCGTCGTCGACCACGGTGAGGCGGCGGGCCCGGACCATGGTGAGCAGGAGTTGTACGTACCGGGAGAACGGGTCGCCGATGACGACGTGTTCCGCCCTGCGGACGAGTCCGGACAGGTCGCGCAGGCTCTTCAGGGGGGCGCCCGCGCCGCCGCGCGCCTCCTGCCAACGGACGTTGACGCCCTCGTCGCGGGCCAGCTCCGCCATCCGGCGCAGCTGACCGCGCGACATCGGGTCGACCGGGGGGAGGACGACGACCGTGATGTCCGTGAGGACCCGGTCGCCGCCTCCCTCTGTGTAGGCCCACTCCAGGACGTTCAGGAGCTGGACCGGGCTCTCGACGAAGGCGAGGTTCACCGGTCGGCCCGTCAGACCGCGACCGGCTCGGCGGCCGGGGCCGCCTCGGCGTTCTCGGCGACGACGCCCGCGACCCGGCGGAGCTTCTTCATCGGGCCGAGCTCGGACTCGTACACCTTCTTGACGCCGTCGCCGAGCGAGGCCTCGATGGTGCGGATGTCGCGGACGAGGCGGGTGAGGCCCTGCGGCTCGACGGAGGCGGCCTGGTCGGAGCCCCACATGGCGCGGTCGAGGGTGATGTGGCGCTCGACGAACGCGGCGCCGAGGGCGACGGCGGCGAGGGTCGTCTGGAGGCCGGTCTCGTGCCCGCTGTAGCCGATCGGGACGTTGGGGTACTCCTGCTGGAGGGTGTTGATGACCCGCAGGTTCAGTTCCTCGGCCTTGGCCGGGTACGTCGAAGTGGCGTGGCAGAGAAGGATGTTGTCCGAGCCGAGGACCTCGACCGCGTGGCGGATCTGGCGCGGGGTCGACATGCCGGTGGAGAGAATGACCGTGCGGCCGGTGGCACGCAGGGCGCGCAGCAGCTCGTCGTCGGTGAGGGAGGCGGAGGCGACCTTGTGGGCGGGGACATCGAACTTCTCCAGGAAGGCGACGGCCTCGGTGTCCCACGGGGAGGCGAACCAGTCGATGCCGCGCTTGGCGCAGTGCTCGGAGATGGCCTGGTACTCGGCCTCGCCGAACTCGACGCGGTGGCGGTAGTCGATGTACGTCATCCGGCCCCAGGGGGTGTCGCGCTCGATGTCCCACTGGTCGCGCGGGGTGCAGATCTCCGGGGTGCGCTTCTGGAACTTGACGGCGTCGCAGCCGGCTTCGGCGGCCACGTCGATCAGCGCGAGGGCGTTGTCGAGGTCGCCGTTGTGGTTGATGCCGATCTCGCCCGTGACGTAGACGGGGTTGCCGGGGCCGGCGGTGCGGGTGCCGAGGGTGCGCAGACGGGAGGTGCTCATGAGGTGTGTTTCCTTAGCTCGGATGACTTGGCGGGTTCGGGGGACCCGGGATCACTTGGGGGACTGTGTGGGATGCGTGGCCGTGAGGGTGGGGCCGAGCAGCCAGGCCGCGATCTCGCGGATGGCGCCGAAGCCGCCGGGGGTGGTCGTGACGGCGCGTGCGGCCGCCCGTACCGAGTCGTGGGCGCTGGCGACGGCGACGGGCCAGCCGGCGAGTGCGAAGCACGGCAGGTCGTTGACGTCGTTGCCGACGTAGAGGACACGTTCGGGAGCGATGGACTGTTCGTCGCACCACTGCTTGAGCGCCTGGTCCTTGCGGTCGATGCCGTGCAGGACCGGGATACGGAGCTTGTGGGCGCGGGCGGCGACGACCGGGTTCTGCTCGCTGGAGAGGATCAGCAGCGGCAGTCCGGTCTTGCGCAGGGCGGCGATGCCCAGGCCGTCGCCGCGGTGGACTGCGACGATCTCGCGTCCGTCGGCGTCGATGAGGACCCGGTCGTCGGTCTGCGTGCCGTCGAAGTCGAGGACGACCGCGTCGATGTCGTCGAGGGTGGGCAGCGGCGAGGGGTCGAGCAGCGGCGCGAGGGCGCGGGCGCGGGCCAGGTCGTGCGGGTCGTCGATTTCCAGGACCCGCGCGGCGTCGGTACGCACCAGGGCGGTGTGGCCGAAGAAGCGGTGGCGGTGGGTGCGGAAGCCCTCGGCGTTCATGGCGTACGCGGTGCCCGTTTCGAGGAGGTCCTCGGGGCGGTCCTGGCGCATCTGCCGTACGGACTTGTCGTGGTTGACGCCGTAGTTGTCCTCCTCGATCGCGCTGCCGTCGCGCCAGAGGAAGCCGTGGAAGGGGGCGACCGTGACCGCCGTGTCGGCGCCGTCGTGGGCGACCGCGGCGGCGACGCCGTCGATGTCCTCCCGTACGACGAAGGGGCTGGTGCACTGGACCAGCAGCACCACGTCGGCCGTCCGCTCGCGCATCGCCTCGTAGGCGTCCAGGGCGTGCAGCACCGCGTCCTCACTGCTGGACTTGTCCCCGGCGATGGCCGCGGGGCGCTGGACGATATGCAGCCGCTCGGGGGCACCCAGCGTGTCGCCCGCGGCGCGGGCCGCATCCGCGATGGCCACGTCGTCGGTCGTCACGACGACGTCCGTGACCTCGCGGGAGGCCAGGCAGGCGCGTACGGCGCGGGCGATCAGCGGTACGCCGCCGACCTGGGCGAGGTTCTTGGCCGGTACGCCCTTGGATCCGCCGCGGGCGGGGATCACGGCGAGCACGGTGGGGGTCGGGGTCATCTCTGCTCCTGAAGTGGTGTTCACAGCTCGCCCATCCGTCGGATCACCGGGGCGACCCGCTGGACGCCCTGCCGGTACGCGCCGCGCGCCGCCTCCCGGACCGCTTCGCGGACCGCGCCGCGCACTCCGCCGGTCTCGCGGGGCCGTTCGGCGCCCGGCAGCGGGTGCCCGTCGGGGGCGAGGTGGTGGCGGGCAAGGATGCCGGGGAGGTAGCCGGGGGCCGTGGCGGGCGTGTAGTAGGGGGCGAGGTCGGGCAGCCGGGCGGCGGCGAGCAGGGCGTCGACGCGGGCGCGGGCGTGGTCGTAGGCCGTGGCGTACGTGCCGTCGGCGGCGACGCCCTGGCCGGCCAGCCACCCCGGGTCGGGCTCCGGGCGGAAGCCGCCGTCCAGGTGGTCCCAGGAGGTGAGCAGGCCGGAGCCGATGAAGTGGTGGTTGCCCAGTGCCTCGCGGACGCCGAGGTCGCTGAGGACCGCGGTCGGAACGCGCCGGTGCAGGGACTCCAGCGCGGCGGTCGAGGAGACCGTGACCAGCAGGTCGGTGCGGTCCAGGACCTCGCCCATGTGCCCGTACACCAGGCGGAAGTTGGGCGGGAGGCCGCCGGGCAGCCTCTCGGCGAGCCGCTGGTACGGGAGTTCCTCGATGTGCGTGGTGTGCTCGCCGGGCTTGGAGCGCAGCTTCAGCAGCACCTCGCGCTCCGGGTGCAGCCTGGCGTGCTCGACCAGCCTGCGCAGCAGGTACATGCGGTCGTCGCGGGAGGCCGGTACGGAGGGCTGGGCGGCGAAGACGACGGTGTCGCGGCCCTCCTGCGGGCGGTGCGGCTCGCCGCCGAGGAACGGCAGGGCGGCCTCGGTGACGGCCGAGGCGTCGGCGCCCACTCCCTCGTACACCGCGCGGAAGCGCTCCGCGTCGTGGCGGGAGTTGGCGAGGACGATGTCGGCGCCGTGCCGCAGCAGCAGTCCGTCGGCGAGCTTCTCGTAGACGACGCCGACGTAGCCGGTGACGACGACGGGCCTGGCGGGCAGCCGCAGTGCGGCGAGTCCGTGCAGCATCGCCTGGACGGCTCCGCCGACCAGGGCGAGGACGACGACGTCGTACCCCTCGTCGCGCACGGTGTGCAGGAATTCGACGGCCGTCACCTCGCGCACCCGGCCGGCCTCGATACCGACGTCGCCGACCTCGGCGAGCTGGCGCGGGGTCGGGGTGGCCCGGCCGCGCAGCAGCAGTCCGCTGATCTCGACGCGCTGCGCCGACTCCCCGGACGCACCGGCGGTGAGGCGGCGCGCGGTGAGCGCGCCCCATTTCCACCGGGTGTCGGAGTCGGCGAGTACGGCTACCCGGAGGGCGGTCGTCTTTTCGGTACGTGGGGGCACGTCCCAGAACTTAGGAAGGCATTCCGATTCGCGGCCCAACGTGACGGCAACAGCTGGTTAACAGCCCGCCGACGCTTGGCGAATCGCCTTCACAAAGGGGACGCAATCGCCCACGATTCGGCCCGGTTCATCA
Source organism: Streptomyces sp. NPDC058240 (assembly GCF_042882135.1). Lineage (NCBI taxonomy): Bacteria > Bacillati > Actinomycetota > Actinomycetes > Kitasatosporales > Streptomycetaceae > Streptomyces > Streptomyces sp. NPDC058240. The sequence continues at coordinate 448,827 of NZ_JBHVWT010000003.1, read as the reverse complement.
TTCCGACATTCGCCGTTCACCCACCGTCCCTCCCGGGGCCAAGGCAAATGACGGGCTCACGCCTAGCGTGAGACGGGTGGTTAAGCTCTCGGTCATCGTGCCGTTCTACAACGTGCAGACATACGCCCCCGACACCTTGAGAAGCCTGCGGGCCAACGCCCGCGAGGACTTCGAATTCATCCTCGTCGACGACTGTTCGACCGACGGGACCGCGGACATACTGCGCCGCGCCGAGGACGAGATTCCGGGGGTGGTCGTACGCAGACACAAGCAGAACGGCGGACTGGCCACCGCCCGTAACACCGGCCTGGACGCCGCGCGCGGCGAGTACCTCGCGTTTCTCGACGGGGACGACTGGCTCGCCCCCGGGTTCTATGCCGAACTCCTTGCCAGGACAGAGGAGTTGGGCTGCGACTTCATCCGTACCGACCATGTCCAGGTCGAGGGCAGGAACCGCAGCGTGCACCGCGTCCCGCACGGCCGGCGCGGCGAGGTGCTGGACCCGCGGGACGCGATCCTGCCCGCCGGGCGGTCCACCTCGGTCGACTATCCGTACGCCTGGGCCGGGCTGTACCACCGGCGGCTGCTGGACCGCGGGCTGCTGCATTTCACGGACGGGCTGCGCACCGCGGAGGACCGCCCGTGGATCTGGCGGCTCCATCGCGAGGCCGATTCCTTCGCGGTGCTGGGGCTTCTCGGAATTTTCTACCGGCGCGGGGTCGCCTCTTCGCTCACGCAGATCGGCGACGTACGCCAGCTCGATTTCATTCGCTCGTTCGACCAGGTCATTCGGGAAACCGCGGAAGATCGTGACGCGCAGGTACTGCTGCCGAAAGCGGTCCGTACCTATTGCGCGATCATTTTCCACCACATGAGCTCGATCGAAAGGTTCGAACCCGCCGTGGCCCGCACACTGAAGTCCATGAGTGGAGCCGCGCTCAAGCGAATGCCGCAGCAGGTGCTCGACGACGCCCTGGACTCGATGGACGTGCAGCGCGCCACCCTGCTGCGCCGGCTGCGCCGCCGTCCGGCCGCCGCGGGCACCAAGGAGGTGGCCGCCGCGTGAACACCGCCCGGTCCCGCACCACGCAGATCTTCCTCGCCTCCACGCTCTACGGCACCGCCACCCTCGCCGCCGCGCTCGACGCGGGCTGCTTCCCGGACGCGGACCGCCGCATCCTGCTCGTCTCGAACAACGCGGCCGTGCCGGAGACGACGGCCTCCCTCGACGCGATGCCCGGGTTCGACGCGCTGCGCGGCCGTTTCGACGACGTGGTGTCGTGGAACACGACGATCGCCCCCTTCCACCCGGGCGGCTGGGCGCCGCGCCCCGACGACGTACCCCTGTGGGAGCGGCATCTGCGCCTGGCCTGGGGGCTCGGCGACGACGACATCGAGCTCGCGGTCGAATCGATCCAGGTCAACCCCGCGCTGGCCGTCGCGCAGATCTTCACCGGTGCGCCGGTCGATGTGTACGCGGACGGGCTGATGAGCTACGGCCCCACCCGCAACAAGATCGACCCGCTGGTCGGTACGCGGGTGCGCCGGCTGCTCCACCTCGACCTGGTGCCGGGGCTGAAGCCGCTGCTGCTCACGGAGTTCGGGGTGGCGCCGCAGATCGTGCCGACCGAGGTGTTCCTGAAGGTGCTCGGTGAGCTGGCGGACGCGCCCGCGGCCCGGGACGGCGTGCCGGCCGTGGAGGCGCCCGCGCTGCTGCTCGGCCAGTACCTCTCGGCGCTCGGGCTGATCAGCGCGGCCGAGGAGGAGAATCTGCATCTGCGGATGATGCGCGGCGCGGTCGCGCTCGGCCACACCCGGATCGTCTTCAAACCGCATCCCACGGCCCCGGCGCAGTGGTCGAGGGCGATGCGCGAGGAGGCCGGGAGGCTCGGTGCCGAGCTGACGGTGCTGGACGAGGGGGTGCTCACCGCACCGGTCCTCGCCGAGGTGCTCTACCAGCGGATGCGGCCCGCGCTGGTCGTCGGCTGCTTCTCGACGGCGCTGCTCACCGCCTCGCAGTTCTACGGGCTGCCGGTGGCCCGGGTCGGCACCGAGGTGCTGCTGGACCGGCTCGCCCCGTACGAGAACAGCAACCGCGTCCCGGTCACGCTGGTGGACGCGCTGGTGCCGGAGGTGACGGACCGGGCGGCCGTCGAGCAGGCGGGGACGGCGCGGGGCGCGGAGCCGGTGGATCCGGCGGAACTGACCGGGCTGGTCACCGCGGTCGGGTTCGCGATGCAGCCGAGAATCTACCCGGAGCTGCGGCCGGCCGCCGAGCGGTATCTGGCCGCACACCTGGACACCACCACATGGCGCTATTTCAAGCGCAGGCGGCTGACCTCGCTGGCACTGCCGGGGGCGGTGCCGGCGCAACTCGCGTTCCTGCCGCGCAACGCGGTGGTACGCAGGGTGGCACGGTCGGTACGACGCCGGGTGGTACGGCAGTAGGCGCCGGGTGCGGGGCCGGTTCGGCGTCGGGTGCGGGGCCGGGCCCGGTTCGGCGCCCCGCCCCGCTCCCGGCGCCGTCAGACGGGCACGCCGCCCTGGATCACCCTCAGGTCCGCCGCGTTGGCCTCGGTGACCTTCCAGAGTTCCCGCTGCCGGCCGTGCACATCGGCGACCGTGGCCGCGTGGTCGTCGAGCAGCCCGGCCGCCCGCTCGGTGAGCCGGGCCCCGAGGTGCCGGTCGTGGACCGAGATGCCCCACTCCGGACGGTCGATGTCGGCCAGGAAGTACGCCATCTTCGGGTGCGAGATCAGGCTGATGATCGGCGTACCGCAGCCGAACGGGATCATCCCCGCGTGCCCGCGCATCCCGATGACCAGCTTGGTGCGGGCGTAGGTGTCCCGGATCTCGTCGTTGCCGAAGTCGTACATCGGGATCACCGGCAGCGCGATCCCGTGCTCGCGCCGCAGGTCGAAGGCGATCCGCTCGTCGTCCAGCGAGTGGGCGACGCACCGGACCTCGGCCCGCTCGCCGAGCTCCCGCACCGCGGTCGCCATCTCGCCCAGGAAGTGCCCGTAGTCGTGCCCGAAGCGGAGCCCGGAACGGTCGTACGCGGCATTGATCAGCACGGTGTCCTCGCGCCGCTCCGGGTCCGTCCAGCCATCCACCAGCTGCCTGGTGACCGTCGTCGGGCAGGGCTGGAAACGCACCTTGTCGTGGAGCGAGGCGGGCAGCAGGTCCCGGACCTTCTCGATGGAGCCGTGGTTGCGCAGCCCGAAGAACGAGGCCCGTTCGACGAGCTTGCGCAGGCTGGAGAGGAACCGGTCCCGCCCGTGCCCGTACGCCTGGCCGTCGAAGGCGTTGAAGCCGACCGCGTACACCATGACGGGGACGTCGATCCGGTCGAGCAGCTCGTCCGGGACGTTCCACTGCCAGCCGCTGTTGCCGTTGGGCGCGGTGTCCGGGATGAAGAGGCCGCCGCCGCCGATGACCAGGCCCCGGCGCTCGTTGACCCGCTCCAGCGCGGCCCCGTCGAAGAGCCGGTGGGCGTGGATGGAGTGCCACCGCCGAGGTCCGGTGTCCCGGCCGAAGGCCAGCCGTACGCTCTCGGGCAGCAGCTTGTCCCCGGCGTTGCCCTGGCGCTCCATGTAGAAGGCGACATGGGCGAGCTGACCGGAGGCGGGGCCCTCCACGGGGGCGGTCAGGTCCGTGGTGCGCTTGTGCATCAGCCGGTTGGCGCGGTGGGTGGGGTCGACCGCGAGACCCTTCAGGGCGTACTCGGCCGCCTCGTCGTCGTCGCCGTGGATCCAGGAGATCTGGGCGAGGCGGGCGAAGGCGGTCGCGGCCCGGTTGGGCGAGGCGGTGGCGAGCAGCAGCCGGGCGCGGGCCTCCTCGTAGCGGGAGACGCTCATCAGGGCGTGGCCGAGCACCTCGTGCGGCCAGGACTCGTCGACGGGGATCCGGACCCGGCCCAGCAGATCGGCCGCCTCCTGGTACTCGCCGGCCGCGATGTGGGCGGCGGCGACCTTGCGGGCGGCCTCCGGGGACCCGGTGCGCAGCACCTGCGGGGTGCCGTAGTGGACCAGCAGGTCGTGGTGCTTGGCGCCGGGCAGCGCCACGTACGCGGAGTGGAACTCGGCGTCGGACAGCTCGAATTCGTGCCAGCGGTTCTCGGCCTCGCGGTAGCCGGCCTCGCCGCCCTGCCAGGGCTTGTGCCGCCCGGTGAAGTGCAGGATCGCGGTGGAGTCGGGGACCGGGAGGTCGCCGGAGAGCCGCCGCTTGACGAAGTTGTAACGGGCGTCGAGCTGGACGAAGTCGCCGTCGAGCACGGCGTTGAGGATGCCCTGGTCGTGCTTGTCGAGCTCGTACGTGCCGGCCCGTCCGACCTCGTCGATCCTCGCGCAGAACGCGTCGCTCAGATACTCGCGCTGGATGACCAGGAGCCCGCTGTTGAGCTTGTGCTGCCCGTAGAAGAACTGCGGTACGGCGGCCAGTCCGTCGCGCAGCGCGAGCAGTTCACCCAGATCGTCGAGGACGACCATGTCGGTGTCCAGGGTGATCACGGTGTCGTAGTCGCGGACCCGGAAGATGTCGAGGATGAAGTAGGCCTTGCGCACCAGGTAGTTGTCCTGGTCACCCTTGGCGTACGAGTCGTAGTGCTCGGCGTCGACCCGGCGGAAGTCGACGCGCGGGTGCAGTGCCCGGATCTGCGCGACGGACGCGGGGCGCAGTCCGTCGTGCAGGACGAGGAAGTCCTCGCAGACGTTCGGGTTGGAGAGGGCAAGGCTGCGCAGCAGGGCGAGGAAACCGGGCAGGTAGTTCTCGTCGACGAAGCTCGCGAAGGCGACCCGGCGCTTGCCGGTGAGTGAATTCGCGGGCGCGGGCGGGACGGGAAGGTCCGTGGCGGGAAGGTCCGTGGCGGGGAGGACCGGGTCGGGAAGGTCCGTGCCGGGGAGGCCCGTGGCGGACGGGGTCGTGGCGGTCGTCGTCATCGCAGTCGGATCCTCATGTCGGTGACGCTCTGGGCGCGTTCCATGACCCACGCCTTTTCGCTGGTGTACTCGTGCACGGAGGTGATGGGCATCCGCATCGCGCCGGGCAGGCGGTAGGCGCCGCTCTCGTAGAAGTCGAAGCCGATCAGGTCGATCCGGCTGCTGACGTCCAGGTGGTCCAGGAGCCACAGCATGTTGAACCCGGTGGTGGGGATGGCCGGCCAGACGTCGGCGCCGACGCGCCCGATGTCGCGCAGCGGCCAGCGCAGCGTCTCGTCGCCCAGGTACTGCTGGGCGCCCGGGACGAGGCGGTTGCGCAGGGAGTGCTTCCAGTCGCCGGAGACCCCGCCGAAGACCAGCCGGGTGTGCACCTTCTGGTCCCAGTTGAAGCCGTGCTTGTGGATGGTGGCGTGGATGTCGGTGCGCCGTCCGGTCGCCGCCGGGTCGATCCGGTACGAGTTGAAGCGGACGACCAGGTCGTAGCCGTCGATCTCGGCGCCCATCGAACTGCTGCCGACGCGCTGGGAGTTGGCGATGAGGCAGATCGACCGGCCCGCGATCCGGTTGCGGAACTCGCCGACCGTGGTCCACTCGACGCCGCCGAAGGTGGGGTCCTCGACCGGGCCGCGCATCCGGCTCCTGCGCTGTTCGGCGTAGAGGCCGACGATCTCGGTGAGCCGGGCCACGGCGACGGGGTCCGTCCCGGCCGCCTCCATGGCCAGCCCGAGGTACTGGGAGGTGGCCTCCTGGAGCTCCGTCACCGGGGCTCCGGTGCGCTCCTGGGCGAGCAGGGCACCGACCAGCCGGGGCTCCGCCCGGTCCCGGTCGCCGCGCGCCTGGAGGGCCAGGCCCTCGGCCCAGGACTCGGTGACGGGGCGGGCGGCGTACTCGGCGGCGGCGGGGCAGTCCCGCTCCAGCCTCCGCAGCAGCTCGTCCTGGAGCCGCGCGCCCGCCCGCAGCCCGACCACCTTGGCCGCGATGCCGAAGCCGTCGTCCTCGGTGAACGAGAGGTAGCGCTCGTACGCCTCGATGGCCGCGGTCTCCGCACCCATCGCCTCCAGCGTCCTGGCCCGCAGCCGCCAGCCGGCCCGGGAACCCTTGCGCTGGGTCAGCACGGTGTCCCCGATGAGCATCGCGAGCTTCAGCTCGTCCTCGTAACCGCAGTCCAGCGCCTTGTTGCCGACCGCGAGCAGCGGGTCGAGCAGCTCTTCGGCGAGGGTCGCGGCGGAGGCCGCGCCCGCCTTGCCGGCGCGCCGCATCAGCGGGATCGAGGACCCGGCGGGCGCGGGTCCCGCTGGCTGCGCCGCGGCGTGCACGGCCAGCAGGTGCCGCAGCGCCTCCGCGAGTGCCGTACGCCGCCGGTCGAGCCCCGCCACCAGCTTGGTGCTGTGCGCGGCACAGGCCCGCAGGCACACATCCACGTCGGTCGGGGTGACGGAGGCGAGCGGCAAGGCGGCGCTCCCGGGCGGGGCCGCGTCACGTTGCCGTGGCCAACGGGTGCGGGCTTCTCTCATGGCGCTCCAAGCGTCTGGTGCCCGTGGGGGGAGGGGGCGTATCCGGATGTGCGGTCACCTGAGCGCGCACGGAGCCCCGCTCCGTCGAGGGGCGGATGCTCGGCGCGCGTGATCGGTTCCGCGACACGCTAAGAAACCTGAGCGGCCGCCGGATGAACTCGCCCTTTCGGTACGGAGAACTGCCACCGCCCCCGGGCCGATGCGCTGCCCGGCGCGACGGTCAGACGCTGCTGAACGAGAGCTTCGCCGCGAACCCGAGGAAGAGCAGACCGGCCGCCGAGGTGGCCCCCGCCGACAGCCGCTTGCGGCGGCGGAACGCGGCGGACAGCCGGGTGCCGCCGAATATCAGCATCGACAGATAGAGGAAGCTGGCGATCTGCAGCAGGGTGCCCAGCAACAGGAAGGACAGCGCCGGATAGGCGTAGGCGGGGTCCACGAACTGCACGAAGAACGAAATCAGAAAAAGAATCGCCTTCGGGTTGAAGAGGCTGACCACCAGCGCCCGCCGGTAGGGCCGTTCCATCGCCGCCGCGGCCGCGGGCCCGGCGTCCTCCTCGGTCAGCTCGGCCATCCGCCGGTGCCGCTCGCGCCACATGGTCACCGCGGCCCGCAGCATGCCGATCGCCAGCCAGGTCAGATAGCCCGCACCGGCGAACTTGACGACGGCGAAGAGCACCGGCGTCGTCTGCAGCAGCGACGAGGCCCCCAGCGCGGACAAGGTCATCAGGACGGTGTCCCCGGTCCACACCCCGGCCGCCGCCACATACCCGGTCCGCACCCCGCGCCGGGCGGCGACGGAGAGCACGTACAGCGAATTCGGTCCCGGCAGCAGGACGATCAGCACCAGGCCGGCGAGATAGGTCGGAAGATCGGTGACACCCAGCATGAAACGGAGTGTCGCACGCGGGTACGACACTCCGTCCGGGGGGTTCGGGAAGGCGCGGGGTCAGTCCTCGTCGCCGTCGAGGAGCCGGTCCACGGAGAGCTCCATCTCGACGCCGACCACGTCCGGCACGGCGAACGAGGTCCCGCGCTTGTGCTGTTCCTGCACGTGCACCTGCTCCTCGTGCTGAATTACGGCCACGGCATCCTCCTTTCGGGGACCACGGTTCATGAGCTTGTCCGCGGTCGCGGACATTCAGCGAGAGATCACCCGTGCGGGTACCCGCCGCCTCAGAGCCTGTCGGGTGACCTCCGACCGGGCGGCCACGCCCTGGCACGCACGCTTCCCGCGTTGTCGTCGGTCGCCAACGCTCCGCGTTGACTCCCTCCTCCGCCTTGGAACCGCACGCACCAGACCGCGTCCGCTATCCGATCCGAGGTCACCCGACAGGCTCTCAGAACGCGTCCGACGGCACATACCTCCCCCACACCTCGCGCAGCGCGTCGCACACCTCGCCCACCGTCGCCCGCGCCCTGAGCGCGTCCTTCATCGGGTAGAGGACGTTGTCCGTGCCCTCGGCGGCCTTCCGCAGCCGGGCCAGTGCGGTGTCCACCGCGTCCTGGTCGCGTCCGGCGCGGAGCTTCGCCAGCCGGGCCGCCTGCTCGGCCTCGATCGCGGGGTCGACGCGGAGCGGCTCGTACGGCTCCTCCTCGTCGAGCTGGAAGCGGTTCACGCCGACCACGACGCGCTCCGCGCTGTCGGTCTCCAGGGCGATGCGGTACGCGGAGCGCTCGATCTCGCCCTTCTGGAAGCCGCGCTCGATCGCGCTGACCGCGCCGCCCATGTCCTCGATCCTGGCCATCAGCTCCAGGGCCGCGGCCTCGACGTCGTCGGTCATCCTCTCGACGACGTACGACCCGGCGAACGGGTCGACGGTCGCGGTGACGTCCGTCTCGTACGCCAGGACCTGCTGGGTGCGCAGGGCCAGGCGGGCGGACTTGTCGGTGGGCAGGGCGATGGCCTCGTCGAAGGAGTTGGTGTGCAGCGACTGCGTGCCGCCGAGGACCGCGGCCAGGCCCTGCACGGCGACGCGCACCAGATTGACCTCGGGCTGCTGGGCGGTGAGCTGGACGCCCGCGGTCTGGGTGTGGAAGCGCAGCATCAGTGACTTGGGGTTCTTCGCGCCGAATTCCTCCCTCATCACCCGGGCCCAGATCCGGCGGGCCGCACGGAACTTGGCGACCTCTTCGAGGATCGTCGTGCGGGCGACGAAGAAGAAGGAGAGACGGGGCGCGAAGTCGTCGACGTCCATGCCGGCCGCGACGGCGGTACGGACGTACTCGATGCCGTCGGCGAGGGTGAACGCGATCTCCTGCGCGGGCGAGGCCCCGGCCTCGGCCATGTGGTACCCGGAGATCGAGATGGTGTTCCACTTCGGGATCTCGGTCCGGCAGTACTTGAAGATGTCGGCGATCAGCCGCAGCGAGGGCGCCGGCGGGAAGATGTACGTGCCGCGCGCGATGTACTCCTTCAGCACATCGTTCTGGATGGTGCCGGTGAGCCTGTCCGCCGGGACCCCCTGCTCCTCGCCGACCAGTTGGTACAGCAGCAGGAGCAGCGCCGCCGGGGCGTTGATCGTCATGGACGTGGAGACCTTGTCCAGCGGGATCCCGTCGAACAGGACCCGCATGTCGTCGATCGAGTCGATCGCGACCCCGACCTTGCCGACCTCGCCGGACGCGATCGGCGCGTCGGAGTCGTGGCCCATCTGGGTGGGCAGGTCGAAGGCGACGGACAGGCCCGTCGTCCCGTTGGCGATCAGCTGCTGGTAGCGGGCGTTGGATTCCGTGGCCGTACCGAAACCGGCGTACTGGCGCATCGTCCACGGCCGGCCGGTATACATCGAGGGGTAGACACCGCGCGTGAAGGGGTAGGCGCCCGGCTCTCCCAGCTTATCGCCGGGGTTCCAGCCGTCGAGTGCGTCCGGCCCGTAGACCGGTTCGATGGGCAGTCCCGACTCCGACTCGCGCGTCATCTGCTGTGCCTCCCGCTGAAGCTGCTCAGTAAAAGCTACTTGCTGGTAACCACGGTTCCCGCGACGGACTGTAGCGGCGGGCGCGAGACCGTTGGAGGGGCAGGGGCTGGGACCTTGCTCACAGCCCTCCCCCACGGCCCTCGCCGCCGCACTCCCCATCATGCGCGGGCTTTGGCAACCGGGCAGAGCGGGAATCCGTCCAAGGGGACACCGGACACACAGGGGGCCGAGATGATGGACAGCACCACCAGGAGCACATCGCGCACCTCGATACGGGGCACGGCACGGACCAGCAGGCGGGGTCGGGCGGGGGCCGCGGCGGTGCTCGCCGTCCTCACCGTCACCGCGGCGGCCGGCTGCAAGGCACAGGCCACCGGCAGCGCACCGGCGGCCCCGTCGGCACCGCCGCGGGCCACGACCACCGACGACGACAAGCCGGCCTCCCGGCCGCCGACGCCCGCCGCGTCCTCGCCGGAGGCCACCGCGTCGCCCACGCCGAAGCCCGACCCGCAGGGCACGACGCTGATGGCGAGCGGTTCCGAGAGCAAGCGGGTGCGGGAACTCCAGGCCCGGCTGCGGCAGATCGGCCATTTCGACCGCAGCCCCACCGGCTACTACGGCTCCGTCACGGTCGCCGCGGTCCAGTCCTTCCAGGGCAAACGCGGCCTCTCCCGTACGGGCAGGACGGACACCCTCACCTGGCAGAAGCTGCTCGGCATGACGCACGAGCCGACGGCCGCCGAGCTGAATCCGCCGACCACCCGGCCGGCCGCCAAGCCGGACAAGCGCTGTATGACCGGCCGGGTCCTGTGCATCAGCAAGAACAGCCGGACGCTGTCATGGATGATCGACGGCCGCGTCGTGTCGTCGATGGACGTCCGCTTCGGCTCCCAGTACACGCCGACGCGCGAGGGCACCTTCTCCGTCTACTGGAAGTCCCGCCACCACGTGTCGACGATCTACCACACGGCCATGCCGTACGCGATGTTCTTCAGCGGCGGCCAGGCGGTGCACTACTCGGCGGACTTCGCGGCCCGCGGCTACAACGGCGCCTCGCACGGCTGTGTCAACGTCCGGGACGAGGGGAAGATCGCCTCGCTCTTCGCCCAGGTGAAGAACGGCGACAAGGTCGTGGTCTACGGATAGGGCCGACCGGCGGGAAGAGGAGGAGAAGAGGCGCGGACGGGACCGGGGGAACGTGTCCCGCCCGCGCCAGGTGCGCTGAGCCGTAGGTACGGGGGGAACCCCGGCTCTGTGCGCTGCCGATGACCAGTCGGCTCACTCAGTACTGCGTCACGACCTCGAAAAACGTCACACCTGGCGGTGGAGGGCTCGAAAAGGCCTGCCGCGTACGGCTCCGCTCAGAGCCTGTCGGGTGACCTGCGATCGGAGAGCGGACAGAGGTCACCCGACAGGCTCTCAGCCGGGGGTCCGGGCCGAGGGCGTCAGGGAGACCGGGGTCGAGGGCAGCCGCACACCGTTGGCGAACCGGATCGCCGAGGGCGCGCCGAAGCCGCTGCCGCTGTTCCAGTTCGAACCGTCGTTGCCCTGCTCGTCGCCGTCGCCGTCGTCGCCCTGGTTGTTCTGGCCCTGGCCGGATCTCGCGATCACCCGGTCACAGAACCGGTCCAGGTTGCGGGCGCCCTTCGCCAGCGCTTCGAGCTTGCGTCTGCGCTTGTCGTCCAGGGTGCCGTCGCGGTACTCGCGGCAGGCCTTGAGCGCCTTGGCGTACCACTCGCCGGAGCCGGTTTTCCCGGGGCTCTCGGGCAGATTGCCGTTCCGGGGGCCGGCCGTGGAGCCGGTCGCGGCGCCGCCGGGCTTCCGGTCGTCGCCGCCCTTGTGCTTCTTCGCCCGGCCCGATCCGCCGGGATCCGGGTCACCGGCCGGGGTGGAGGGGGCCGCGGGGGGCGTGGAGGTGTCCGCGCTCGGGGAGGCGGACGGCGGTGGCTGCGGGGTCTCCTCCTCGGTGAGCCCCGAACCGAGCTCCTCGGGTGTCGCCGCTGCCGAGACGGAGGTGGCCGGCAGGGGGGCGTGCCCGCCGAACGGGCCGGGAAGCATCCCGGTCCCCGCCGCCACGGCCACCCCGCCGAGCGCACAGCCCGCGAGGGAGGCGACCAGACCGAAGCGGACGGGCCGGCTCCAGCGCGAGGAGCGGATACGGCGGGAGTCCCCGGACGGGACGGAGCCGACGAGCGTGGCCCCGATGCGTACCGGTTCGAGCATCTCGGCACCCGCCGGCCGGCCCGCCTTCTCGGTGGCGCCCCTCGGCTGCGCGTTCGCCCGGGTCCTGGCACGCGCGGAGTGGGTGGCCGTGCGGAAGGCGGCCAGCGCCGCGGCCTCGCCAGGCAGTTCACCGGTGGCCGGGCGGGCGGTCCGTGCGGCTGCGTCCAGCGCGGCGACGAGCCTCTCGGCGTCCGTACACGATTGACCGCCGACGGGATCGACCGGCTCGCCGCGGAGCAATCTCTCCGCGGCGTCCTTGTCAAGCCATTCGTACCGCTCGTCGGCCATCACATGTCCCTCTGCGTCCACGGACGCGAATGCGTCACACCCGCCGGCGCCGCCAGACCGTTGCGGGCGGGGCGCTGGGCGGGCACCGCGTCGAGTTCCGCCGTCCGGCCCGCCGCGCTCCGGTGCGGGGCGGACGGGTCCGCCGGATCCCCTGCGGGGGCGGCGTCGTCGGAGTCCGTTCCGCCGGGGTGGGAGTCGGTGCTGTCGGTGCTGGCGGCGTCCGTACGCAACAGCTCGGCCAGCCGCTTCAGTCCCCGGTGCGCCGCGGTGCGTACCGCCCCCGGACGCTTGCCCAGCGTCTGCGCGGCGCTCTTCGCGTCCAGGCCCACGACCACCCGCAGCACCACGGCCTCGGCCTGGTCCTGCGGCAGCTGGGCGATGAGCGACATCGTGCGGCCGGTGGCCAGGGCCTCCATCGCCTCGCCGGCGGTGTCGGACTCGGCCGGCCGCTCGGCCAGCTCCGACTCGTCGCCGCCGACCGCGGGGCGCCTGCCGCGCATCCGCAGATGGTCCAGCGCGCGGTTGCGGGCTATGCGCGCCGCCCAGCCGCGGAAGCGGTCGGCGTCGCCGCTGAACCGGTCGAGGTCGCGCGCTATCTGCAGCCAGGACTCGGACGCCACGTCCTCGGCGTCCGGCTCCCCCACCAGTGTCCGTATGTAGCCCAGCAGCCGCGGCTGCACAGCGCGGTACACAGTACGGAAGGCGTCCTCGTCCCCGTCCTGTGCCGCGAGTACCGCGGCAGTGAGCTCCGCGTCGTCCCCCAGCACTCCCTCAACCTGCCCTGCTGTCCCGAATCGCAGCTGGTCATCACTGCCGCGCCACCCTGCGCGACTCCGCACGCTACGTCCTCGGCGGGGGTCGCGTCCATGTCTTGTACAACCCGCAACATTCCCCGGACTCCTGGTGGTGTGACAGAAAACGCAGCGACGGCGCTGAGTGGAGTACGGGGTCGTCCTACGACCCCGCGGAAGACGACCGGGGCCTCTCCTGTGGGGGGTGGCGGCCCCGGTCGTCCTCGTTCTCTCCACCCCTCCCGACGCGCACTTTTGACGTGAGCAGACCACTCGCGTGACCAACGCGCCGGCTGGTTCGTCCGAGCTTCGCCGGAGCGACGCGCCGCGCCGTCCCCGGAACCGGCTTGCGAGCCCCCTCGACTCGACGCCTTCCGCATGGGGACATCGCGTGCCCCGGAGAGTGATGCCGGACGTCGGCACCCACTCCCACCGTTCTCACCCGTCCCCAGGTCGTTCGTGACCTCGCCGTGCCGCCGGTCGTGGCCGCGGAACCGGGCGGGACACCCGTGGCGGTGCACGTCGCCGGCCCCATTGCCGTGATCACCCGTGCGTCCACGGATCGATCGGAGCCCGGAAATGTCAGCGGCCTGGTGTGAAGCCTGTGACAGACGGGCAAGGCTTGACGGAATTGGCAGGTACATGTGGCGAACCAGTGAACTCCTTGAGGGGATGGGGTGTTGGGCGACCGGTCCAGCGCATGAGGCTGGGGCAGCGGGCGATCGGCGCCTGCTCCCCTCGTGGTTCCGAAAGGGTGTGCATGAAGCATTTCCGGCTGCTCGTTCTCGGTAACGGCGTTTCTGCGTACGGCAGTTATCTGAACATGGTCGCGCTGAACGTCTTCGTCTACGACGTCACCGGGAGCGCCCTGGCCGCAGGGCTCTTCATGGCGGTACGGCTGGGGACGAGCGTGGGGGCGGGCTTCGTGAGCGGGCGCCTCGTCTCGGCGTACGACCGCAAACGTCTGATCGTCGGCGCCGACCTCGGCCAGGCGCTGGCACTCCTGGCGCTGCTCCTGGCTCCGGAGGCCGGCCGGGTCTCCCTGCTGTACTGCCTGGCCGTGGTCACCGGGGGCTGCTCGACGCTCTCGCAGGTCGCTCTGCGCAGCAGCATCCCGGAGATCGTGGGGGCCGAGCACCGGACCCGAGCCAACGGGCTGCTGGTCACCGGCCGTTCCCTCGCCATGATCGCGGGCTTCGCCTCGGCGGGTGTGGTGGTGGCGCAGCTCGGATACACGGCGGCGTTCGTCCTGGACGCGGTCACGTTCCTGTTCTCCGCGTCGGTACTGCTGATGCTGCCGATCCGCACGAGGGCCCGGTCCGAGGGACCCGAGGGCGCCGAGGACGGCACACCGAGCGCCGGTCACCATTCTCTCCGGTTGCTGTGGGCCGGCGCGCCGGTGCTGATGGCGATGATCGCCGTGCGGGCCGTCGACGGGCTGGGATCCTCCTCGCACAACGTCGCGCTGCCCGTCTACTCCAGCCTGCTGGACCCCGATCATCCGGCCACCTTCATCAGCCAGTTCTGGGCCACGTGGGCGGTCGGCACCATCATCGCCCAGCAGGTGCTCGCCCGGCACACCCGCCGGACCGGGCACACCTTGGGCGAGCGGGCCTTCGCGGTCGGCGCCTGCGTCATGTCAGGAGCGTTCATCGTCGTGTTCAGCGGGCTGCCCACCGTACCGACACTCGCCACGGCACTCGTCGCCGGAGCGGCGGACGGAGTCACCGAAATCGTTTACGTGTCACGGCTCCAGGCGGTCCCCGACGAGCAGCGCGGACGCCTCTTCGGGCTCTCCGCCTCGGCCGAGAACGCCGGGTTCGGACTGGGGATGCTGATCAGCGGATCGCTGCTGGAGTCCTTGTCCCCGTTCCAGGTGGTCGCCTCCCTGCACGGCCTCGCCATCGTTCTGTGCCTGGCCCTGCTGACGCTGCTCGTGCTGCGCCGTTCCCCGGCCGGGCCCGACCGGGTGCGACAGCCCGGCAGCGGCACCCTGCGCGAAGGGCGCGGCTGATGGGCGGCGGCGGGCAGGACCCACGCATCGCCGTGGTCGGGATGTCCTTCCGACTGCCAGGGGCCGACACGCCGGAGGACCTGTGGCGCATCATCCGCAACGGCGAGGACCGCTTCACCCGCTTCACGAAGGACGAGCTGAAGGCCGCGGGCGTCCCCGAGGAGCTGTACCGGCGCGACGACTTCATCGGCGCCTCGGCCGTCCTGGACGACATCACCGGGTTCGATGCCCGGCACTTCGGGATGAGCGCCCGCGAGGCCCGCCTGACCGACCCCCAGCACCGCCTGTTCCTGGAGTGCGCACAACACGCCCTGGAGAACGCCGGCTACCCCGACGAGCGGGACGGAAAGCGGATCGGGGTCTATGCCAGCACCGGCTACCACCTGTACAACATGCAGTCCTATCTGCTCAACAACGTCCTGCCGAACGAGGACATCGCCGACTGGCTGGCCGGCATGCAGGTCCTGGTGGGCAACTACACCGACTTCAACGCGACCCGGGTCGCCTACCGGCTCGGTCTCACCGGCCCCGCCGTCAACGTACAGACGGCCTGTTCCAGTTCGCTGGTGGGGGTACACCTGGCCGCCCAGTCCCTGCTGCTGGACGAATGCGACATCGCACTGGCCGGCGCCGGCGCCATCCATGTCCCGCAGGTCCTCGGCTACCACTATGTCAAGGGCTCGATCCTCTCCAGGACCGGCCGGCTCCGGGCGTTCGACGCGGCCGCGAACGGGACCGTCGGAGGCACCGGTGTCGTGGCCGTCGTACTGAAGCGGCTGACCCGTGCGCTCGCGGACGGCGACACCGTGCACGGCGTCATCCGTGGCTGGGGCATCTGCAACGACGGCGCCGGCAAGCAGGCGTTCGCGGCACCCAGTGCGCGGGGCCAGCAGGAAGCCGTACGCCGGGCGCTGGACCACGCGGGCGTCGGGGCGGACACCATCGGGTATCTGGAGACCCACGGCACCGGCACCCTCAAGGGCGATCCCATCGAGCTGGAAGGGGCGGGCGCGGCGTACCGGCAGGACACGGACCGGACCGGCTACTGCGCTCTCGGAGCCGTCAAGACCAACATCGGGCACCTCGACGTGGCGTCCGGACTGGCCGGTCTCGTCAAGGCCCTGCTGGTGCTCAAACACGGTGTGATCCCGCCGATCGGGGGCTTCAGCGATCCCAATCCGCTGCTCGGGCTGGAGGACAGCCCGTTCTACGCACCCCGTGCCCTCCAGCCGTGGCCCGAGAACGGCACCCCCCGGCGGGCGGGTGTCACATCGCTCGGGATCGGCGGCACCAACGTCCACCTGATCCTCGAGGAAGCCCCCGAACCCGGGCCGCGTTCCGCCACCGCGGCCCCGCCGGACGTGCTTCTGGTCTCCGCGACGAGCCGGGAAGCCCTCGCCGACAACGTACGGTCCCTGCGCGACGTGCTCCGCAGGCGGACCGCTCTGCCCTTGGCGGATCTCGTCACGACCGCCGCCCTCGGGCGCTCGCACGGCCGGCACCGGATCGCGGTCCGGGCAAGCACACCGTCCGCGCTGGCCGATGCTCTCGAGGCCTGGCTCTCCGGCCCCGCACCGCTCGCGACCGCCGCGGGCCCCGTGTCGCCGGGGGACGCGCCCGCCCGGGTGGTGTTCCAGTTCACCGGCCAGGGTTCCCTCCGCCCCGGAGCGGCGGCGGCCCTGTACGAACGGTTTCCCGTCGTGCGTGAGGTCCTCGACGCCTGCGAGGCGTGGCATCGCCGTCTCACCGGTGAACCGATGCTGGCCGGACTCCTCACCGAGGGGGCGGGCACACCCGGGGCTGTCTGGCCGACCGCGACCGCGCAGCCGGCCCTGTTCGCCCTGCAGTGCGCCCTGGTCCGGCTGTGGGAGGAGTCGGGTATCAGACCCTGGGCCGTGACGGGCCACAGCGTCGGTGAGTACGCGGCGCTCTTCGCAGCCGGGGCGCTGTCGCTCGCGGACGGCCTGGAACTCAGCACGCATCGGGGCCGGTTGATGCGGGATCACTGTGCGCCGGGCGCCATGGTGGCGGTAGCACTGGAGCGGGAGTCCGCCGCGGAGCTCGCCGCCTCGCAACCCGGGCTGGAGCTCGCCGTGACCAACGGGGAACGCTCCCAGGTGCTGGCCGGTCCCGTCGCGGACGTGGACCGGATGTGCGCCGTGCTCGATGACCGGGGCACCCCGTACGAACGCCTCGCGGTGGACCGGGCCTTCCACACCGCTGCTACGGAGCCGATGCTCGACGCGTTCGCAGTGGTACTGGCGAAGACCCCCTTCACACCGATACGGACCCGCTTCATCAGCTCTCTCGACGGCCGGACCCGTGAGCCCGGCTGGGTGCCGGACCCGGAGCATCTGGTCCGCCATGCCCGCGAGCCGGTGCGCTACGACGCGTCGCTGCGTGCCGTCGCCGGTGAACGGCCCGACGTGCTCCTGGAGATCGGACCGCACACCACACTCAGCAGCCTGGCCCGCCGCTCCCTGCCGGCGGTGCGGGCGACTCCCTCCCTGCACCGGAACACCGGACTCACGGCACTCTTCGGCGCCGCGGCGGCTCTGCACTGCGCGGGAGCGGATGTCCGCTGGGAGACGTTCCTGGCCAGCACCGGAGGACGGCGCGTCCCGCTGCCCGGCTACCGCTTCCAGCACCGACACCACTGGGTCGGGGCCCCACCCGGGCCCCGCGGACCCATTTCCCCGGCGAGAGAGGAACGCACCATGACGTCAGAAGCGACGGAGACCAGGCACCTCCTGGACAGCATCCTCGGCGTGCTCTCCAGAACCTTCGGAGAGGACCTCACCTCGGTCCCGGCCGACACCCCGTTCTTCGATCTCGGCGCGGACTCGCTCCTCATGATCAACGCACTCCGGGAGATCGAACAGGAGCACCACGTCAAAGTCACGATGCGAGAGCTGTTCGACGAGACGGGAACGCCCCGGCTCCTCGCCGAACTCGTCGCTGCGCGGCTGCCCCGACAGCCCGGGACCGCCCCGCTGCCGGCCACCGCACCCGCCACCACCGGACCGGTGTCCGAAGAGCTGACCGCCGCACCGTCCTTCGGTCCGGCAGCGGCCACCGCGCAGCCGTCCATCCCGCAGCCGTCCATCCCACAGCCGTACGCGACGGAGCCCCCCTCCGCCGGACCGGTGGCACCGGCCACCCAGCAGCCGGCCGCCCGCGCTCCTCAGCCGTTCGCCCCCACGCCGATACCCGTGCGGCGCACCACACCACCCTCCCCCGGCGTACTGCCTGTCCACACCGCGTCGACCGGCGGGGCACCGCCGGTCGAACACGCCGTCGCGGACACCGGTTTCGTCACCCGGCAGGAGCTGCTGGAGCTGGCCCAACGGGTCCAGCAGCTGTCACAGATCCAGCTCCAGATGCTCACCCAGCTCTCCCAGATCTCCCAGTTGCTCGCACTCCGGAGCAACGCGACGGCGGCCCTGACGAACGACGAGGTGGTCCGGTGAACGAGCAGAAGAGCCTCACGGCCGGCCTGGACCGGGACCTGGCCGCCATGGCCGGACTCGCACAGCGCATCACCGAACAGATCGACGCCGGGCGAGCCATGGCCGGCAGTGCACCACAGCCTCAGGCACACGGGCCGCGCGTGGTGATCGCCCCCGATGCCGGCATGGTCCGCTCCACCTCACCCCGCACTCAGCAAGAGCATCTCGACGACCTCGTACGCCGGTACACGGCACGGACGGCGGCCTCCAGGCAACTCGCCCAGCGCCACCGTCGAAGACTCGCCGACAGCAGAGCGGTCGTCGGATTCCGCAAGTCGACCAAGGAGATGCTCTATCCCGTAGCGGCCCGTCGCGCGGAGGGCGCACGGATCGAGGACATCGACGGCAACAGCTACACCGACATCACCATGGGCTTCGGAGTGCTCCTCTTCGGCCACGAGCCCGGCTTCGTCCGGGAAGCCGTACACGAACACCTCTCCCGAGGCATCCGGCTCGGCCCCCGCAGTGTCGAGACGGGCGGGGCCGCCGAGCTGCTGTGCGAACTGACCGGGATGGAACGGGTGGCCTTCGCCAACTCCGGTACGGAGGCCAACGCGGCGGCGATCCGTCTCGCCCGTGCCGCCACCGGCCGCGACCGGATCGTCACCTTCCAGGGCTCCTACCACGGTCATGCCGACCAGGTGCTGGGCCGGCTGGCCGGCCACGGTGCCCAGGAGGGGACCGTGCCCGTCTCCCGGGGCATCCCGCACAGTGCCGTCTCCGAGCTGACCGTCCTCGAATACGGCAGCGAGGAGGCTCTGCACGCGATCGAACGGGACGCGTCGCGGATCGCGGTGGTCATCGTCGAACCGGTGCAGAGCAGGCATCCCTCGCTCCAGCCGGCCGCGTTCGTCCGCAGGCTGCGCGAACTGACCGCCCGTCACGGCATCGTGTTGATGTTCGACGAGATGCTGACCGGATTCCGCCCCGCTCTCCGTGGCGCGCAGGAGCTCTACGGCGTCACCCCGGATCTCGCCACCTACGGGAAGCTCCTCGGCGGCGGATTCCCCATCGGCGCGGTCGCCGGCCGCTCCGACATCATGGACGGGATCGACGGCGGCTACTGGACCTACGGGGACGACAGCGGCCCGACCGCCGACACCACCTTCTTCGGCGGCACCTACCTGCAGCACCCCGTGTCGATGACCGCGGCGCACGCCGTACTCACCCATCTGAAGGAACACAGTCCGCACCTGCAGGAACGGCTCAACGCCCGGACGACCGAACTGGCCACCGGGCTCAACGACTTCTTCGAGGCCGAGGAATTCCCCCTGCGGATGGGCTGGTTCGGCTCCCAGTTCCGCTTCGAGCACCGCGCCGACATGGAGCTCCTCTACTACCACCTGATGCTGCGGGGCGTGCATGTATGGGAGTGGCGCAACTTCTTCCTCTCCACGGCTCACACCGACGGCGACATCGAGCATGTGGCCGACGCCGTGCGGGGGTCGCTGAGGGACCTGCGGCAGGCCGGCTTCTTCCGCACCGGCACAGCCCCGTCGCGGAGGCCCGCTCCCGGCCGGACAGCCGTCACACCGACGGCGGCCCTCCCGGTCCCGATGGCCGAAGCAGTGGCCGAAGCGGTGGCCGACGCGCCCCCCGTTCCCGTGGCAGATACGCCCCCCGTTCCCGTGGCCGCCCCGGATTCCGCGGCGCTCACGACGCCGCGCCGCGCGGACTTCAGCCTCTACTTCTTCGGCGACTACCCGGACGACGGACCCGGCCCGAAGGAGGGCCGCTACGAACTGCTCATGGAGGCGGCCCGGTTCGCCGACCACCACGGGTTCGAGGCACTGTGGATGCCCGAACGGCACTTCAACTCGTTCGGCGGCCTCTTCCCGAACCCCGCCGTCCTGGCCGCGGCGCTGTCCCGGGAGACCCGGCGCATCCGCCTCAACGCCGGCTCGGTAGTGCTCCCGCTGCACGACCCGATCCGGGTGGCGGAGGAGTGGTCCATGGCGGACAACCTCTCCGGCGGACGCATCGGCCTCGGTGTCGCGAGCGGGTGGAACGCCAACGACTTCGTCTTCTTCCCCGAGCGCTTCGGGCCGCACAAGCAGGAGATGTACGACCGGCTGGAACAGGTGCGGAGCCTCTGGCGGGGCGAGCCACTGCGCCGCACCACCGGGGACGGCGAACGGGAGATCCGGCTCTTCCCGCGCCCCGTCCAGACGATGCCGCCGCTCTACACCGCGGTGGTCGCCAACCCGGAGTCGTACGAACGCGCCGCCGCGCACGACCTGGGCATCGTGACCAACCTGATGACCCAGGACATCGACCAGCTCAGGGACAACATCGCCCGCTACCGCCGGGCCCGTGCGCGGCACGGCCTCGACCCGGACGCCGGGCGGGTCGCCGTCCTGCTGCACACCTATCTCGCCGAGGACCACGACACCGCCCGGTCCGAGGCCTTCGCACCGATGGCCCGCTACATGCAGGCCTCCCTGTCCCTGTTCAGCGGCGTCACCAACAGTCTCGGTGTCACCACCGACCTGAGATCGCTCAGCGAGGACGACCTGGACGTGGTCTTCCGGCGCGCCTACGGCCGCTACTGCGACCAACGTGCCCTGATCGGCGATGTGGACACCGTCCTGCCCGTGGTCGAGGCGGTGGTCGACGCGGGCGCGGACGAGATCGTCGCGCTGGTCGACTTCGGCGTCTCCGCGGACCGACTGCGCGCCGGTCTCCCCCGGCTGGACGCCCTCCGCCGCCGGCACCGGGAGCGACGGACACCCGACCCGGGTGCGCCCCTGTCCCCGGGCCAGGAGCGGATCTGGTTCCTGGAACGCCTGCTCCCGGGACGCACCGCCTACAACGAGGTGAAGGCGATCCGGCTGCGCGGTGCGCTCGACACCGAGGCGCTGCACACCACGCTGCGTCGGCTCGTCGCCCGCCACGAAGGGCTGCGCACCGTCTTCCGGCAGGCCGGCGATTCGGCGGTCCAGCTGGTGCGGGAGGCCGCCGAGCCCGACTTCGAGGTGGTGGACGGCACACTCCGGGCCGAGGCCGCCGTACAGGAGGCACTGGCGACGGAGAGCGCCCGCCGTTTCGACCTGGAGAACGGCCCGCTGTTCGTCAGCAGGGTCGTGCGTACCGCGGTCGACGAGCACGTGCTGGTCCTGTCCTTCCACCACATCGTGGTCGACGCGGCCTCGGCGACCGTCCTGTGCCGGGACCTCTCCGCCTTCTACCGGGCGGAGCGCGACGGCACGGAGGCCGGTCTGCCCGCACTGACCTGGAGCTACGCCCGGCACGCGCGGGAACAGCGCGCGGCGGCGGACGGCCCCGACACCGCGCAGGACCTGGCCCACTGGCTGCGCGTGCTCGGCGGTGACCTGCCGGTCCTCGAACTGCCCACCGACCGCCCCCGGCCGGCGGAGATGACCTCCGAAGGCCGCGCCGTCTTCCGCTCCCTCGACCCCGGCCTGTCCGAACAGGTCAGACAGCTGAGCCGCGGCCACCGCGCCACCCTGTTCATGACCCTGGTGGCCGGCTGGGCGGCGATGCTGCAACGGGTCACGGGG
The DNA here is from genome assembly GCF_042882135.1 of Streptomyces sp. NPDC058240. Classification (NCBI taxonomy): domain Bacteria; kingdom Bacillati; phylum Actinomycetota; class Actinomycetes; order Kitasatosporales; family Streptomycetaceae; genus Streptomyces; species Streptomyces sp. NPDC058240. Next base: position 427,112 of record NZ_JBHVWT010000003.1, on the reverse strand, counting down.
CAGGAGGACATCGTCATCGGCATCCCGGTCTCGGACCGGCCGCAGCGGGCCGAGGAGCTGATCGGCTTCTTCGTCAACACCCTCGCTCTGCGGGTCGACCTCGCCGGCGATCCCGGGTTCGCGACGCTGCTGGACCGGGTGCGTACCGTCGCACTCGACGCCTACGACCACGCGGGGACACCCTTCGAGAAGGTGGTGCGCGTGCTCGCTCCGCCACGCAGGACGGACCGCACGCCGGTGTTCCAGGTGTGCGCCGAGTTCCAGTCGGCGGAGCCGTTCCGCCTCGACCTCCCCGGCATCGAGGCAGTCGCACTGGACGCGGGCCCCGACAAGGCGCTGACCGACCTGACGGTCTACTTCACCGACCGGCCGGAGGGCGTTCGCTGTCATCTGGAGTACAACGCGGAGCTGTTCGAGCCGAGCACCATCGACATGTTCTTCACGGTCTTCCGCGACCTTCTGGCCGCCGCCGTCGGCAAGCCCGGCACACCGCTGTCCCTGCTCGCGCGTACGGCGGTCGAGGGTGACGAGGTGCCGGAGAGCTGGGAACACGGCCCGGTCCGGCCGGTCGCGGACACCACCGTGCACGGCTGGATCGCCCGGCAGACGGCAGAGCACCCCGCGCGGACCGCGGTGGTGGGCGAGGACGCCGTACTGACCTACCGGGAGCTGGACGAGCGCGCCGGCCGGCTCGCCGCCGTGCTCGCGGAACACCGGGCGGACGGTGACCAGGAATCCTTGGTGGCGGTGTGGCTGCCACGCTCCGCGGAGCTCGTCGTGGCGCTGCTCGCCGTGCTGCGGGCCGGTTGCGCGTATGTGCCGCTCGACCCGTCGCTCGGTGCCGTCCGCGCCAGGCAGGTGATCGCCGAGAGCGGCGCCCGCACGGTGATCAGCGGCGCGGACGGATCGGAGGACCTGCGGCTGCCCGGATCGGTGACCGTCGTCGCACCGGACGCCGCCCCGACGGGAGACCCCGGGTCAGGCACCCGGCCGGCAAGCGGCACCGGGGGCTCGTCCCCTTTCTCCGCGTGCTCCGTCATCTACACCTCGGGCAGCACCGGCACGCCCAAGGGTGTCGTGCTCACACACCGCGGCCTCGTGGACCTCTGCCAGTGGCACCACGAACGCTTCGCGTTCACCGGCGACGACCGGAGTGCCGTCGTGTGCAGCCAGAGCTTCGACGCCTCCCTCCTGGAGATCTGGCCGGCGCTGACGGCGGGCGGCACGATCGTGGTGGCCGGTGAGCCGATCCGCCGCGATCCGCTCGCCCTGGCCCGGTGGTACGCGGACCAGGACATCACCTTCAGCGTCCTGCCGACGGCCCTGGGCGAACAGGTGCTGCGCCTGCCGGTGGCCGATCAGCCCCCGCTGCGCCATCTGCTGCTGGGCGGCGAGGCGCTCCGGAGCCGCCCCGGGCCCGAGGCACCCTACGAGACGGTGAACATATACGGCCCGACCGAGACGACCGTGCTGTGCGTCGTCGATACGGTCTCGCCCGGGGCCGACGGGCCTGTCCCGGACGAGGGAGCGGACATGATCGCGATCGGGCGTCCGGCCGACAACGTGACGCTGCGCGTGGTGGACGCGTCGGACAAGCCTGTGCCCATCGGTGCGGTGGGGGAGCTCCTCGTCGGTGGTCCGGGGGTGGCCGCGGGCTATCTGCACCGGCCGGACCTCACCGAGGAGAGGTTCACGTCCGCCCCGGAGGGCGGGGCGGAGACCCGCTACTACCGCACGGGGGATCTGGTCCGCTGGACGGCGGACGGGCGACTCGTGTTCGTGGGCCGTACCGACGACCAGGTGAAGATCCGCGGATTCCGGATCGAGCCGGAGGAGGTGGCGCGGGTGCTGGGCCGTCTCGACGGTGTCCGCCAGGCGGCCGTCGTCGGCCGGCGCCGTGCGAACGGCGAGGCCTTCCTGGCCGCCTATGTGGTACCCACCGAGCCCGGCTGCGGCAGTACGACGGAGCAACGGTCCCGCACGGACCGGTGGGCCGAAGAGCTGCACCACCACCTGCCGGAGTACATGGTGCCGCGCGCCTGGCGGGTCCTCAGCGAACTGCCGCTGACCGGTAACGGCAAGTTGGACCGGACGCAGCTCCCGTCGGCCGATCCCTTCCTCACGGCGGACGGAGAGGGGGCCCGCCGGGCCGACGGCCCGTCGCCGGAGGCCGAACCCCGCACCGCAGTGGAGAACGGACTTCGTGATCTCTGGGCGGCCGAGTTCGGCCTCACCGCGTCGGGCGTCGATCCGGATGTCTCCCTCTTCGACCTGGGCGGACACTCGCTCACCGCGATGAGGCTGGTCAACCGGATCAGAGAGGCGTGGGGCATCGAGTACCCGCTTTCGCGGCTCTACCAGGAGCCCACACTGCGCGCCATCACGGAGTTCGTGCGCGGCGCCGGGTCGAGAAGGGTCGTCCGCCGGGGCCCGGCCAGCCAGCAGCAGTCGCGCTTCGCCACCGTGCACGCCCGTCACGCCAAGCCGCAGGTCTTCAACGTCGCCCTGCGGATCACCTTCTCCGGCCGGCTGGACCCCGGATCGCTCCGCACCGCACTCCAGCAGCTGACCGAACGTCATGAAGCGCTGCGTACCCGCCTGGTACGGGAGGGCCTCGGCTCCTGGCGACAGGAAGTGCTCGAACCCCGCCCCCTCGACCTGCCCGTCGACGACCTCACCTCACAGCCGGAGCCGGAACGGCAGGCCGAGGTGGGACGGCTCGCCGAGCAGGCGGCGGAGACGCCGCTCGACCTCTTCGAGGGGGACGTACTCTCCACCCGTCTGCTGCGCACCGGCGCCGAGGAGTGGGTGCTGCTGCTCGTGCTGCACCACTGCACCTGCGACGGGTGGGCCCTGACCACGCTGCTGAAGGAACTCGCCGCGCTCTACCGTACGGCTGTCACCGGAGCCGGACACGGTCTGTCACCCGCGGCGCCGCAGCAGGTGGAGTACGCGCACTGGCAGGTCGCCCACGCGGCGGCGACCGGTGGGCGCCGCACGGACTACTGGCTGGAGGAACTCGCCGACGCGCCCTTCACGGTGGATCTGCCGCTGGACCGGCCGAGGCCCGACACGCTCAGCGGTCGGGGCGGAGTCGTCGAATTCACCGTGCCCGCCGAGGTCCGGGCCGATGTGGAACGGCTGGCCGTCCGGCGGGCGACCACGCCCTTCGTGGTGACCGCGGCGGCGCTCGGCCGGCTGCTGGCGGCCAAGGCGGAGCAGGAGGACGTGGTGATGAGCATCTCCTACGCGGGCCGGGAAAGCCGCGAGTTCGAGTCCCTGGTGGGCTGCACGGCCATCGGGTTCGCCCTGCGGGTCCGTGACGCGCGCGCCGGTTCCTTCGCGACGCTGACGGACCGGGTCACCCGTACGACGGTCCTGAGCATGGAGCACGCCATGTCGCCGCGCCAGGTGGCGCCGGCGATGCGGGAGCGCAGGGGCGTCGAAATACCGGACGGCCTGGCCATCGGTCTGGCCTACGAGAGTTCGCTGGACACCGGGATCGAACTGCCGGGACTCACCACCACGGTGGCGGAGATCGCCCCGGCCGCGTCCCGGTCGGAGTTCATCATGGTGCTGACCCCGGCCGGGGACGTTCTGGAGGGTGCCGTGGAGTACTCGGCCGACCTGTGGGACCGGGCAACGGTCGAGACGTGGACACGGGAGTACGTGCGGCTGCTGCGGGACGAGGTCAGGGAGGCGCTCGCCGACGGAGCGAACTGACCCCGGGGTGTCCCGGGACGACGGGGGGTGTCCCGGGACGACGGGGGGTGTCCCGGGACGACGGGGGGTGGGGGACGGCACGCGTGACCAGCCGCCGCCAGGAACAGGCAGAAACACCTGGCCGGGGGCTGGCCCAGGCGGTAAACGAGAACCTCCACCCGGACGACAAAATGCCTGTTCAGAGGCACTTTATGGCTCAGCCGGGCCAAGGGTGGCGGCCCCGGTCGTCCTCGTTTCCCCGGGCCGGACAGGCCCTACCCCCGCCCGCGCGCCCGCCGCGAAACCGCCGCCCGCAGCACCCGCTGTCCCTCCGCCGATACGTCCAGCACCTGGCGCAGCCCGACCCCCGCCGCCGGTACGTCCGCGGTCTCCGCCAGCAGCTCCAGGATCCGGACCTGGCGGCGCAGTTCCCCGGCCGGCAACGGACCGGCCCCGTCCGTACCGGCCTCGCGGCAGCGGCGCGCCGTCTCCGCGTCGGCGGCCGACGCCGCTTCCGCACCGAGGTGGACCTCCAGGGCCAGCAGCGAACACGCGTCGGCCCAGTCCCGCAGCCCCGGCGCCGCCCGGCCGGCCAGCGCCTCGCCCAGCAGCTTCCGGATCCGCGGGGCCGCGCCCTCCTCGTCGGCCGCGGCGTCCAGCACCGCACGGACCTCGGCGAGACGGTCCGGCCAGAGCACGGGGTCCGCGCACGCCGCCCAGAGCGGACGGAGCGGATCCGGATCCGCTCCGTCCGGGGGCTGCGGCAGACAGCGGTCGAGGCAGGCGACCGCGCTCGCGGCGAGCCCGCGCTCGTCGGCGGCGGCGATCAGTTCCAGCAGGCTCATCGGCGTCTCCCGTCGGCACGCCCCCGTGCGCGCACATGGGGACGAGGCGCTTCCTGTTACCGCGTTCAGCGCCAGATGGCTCAAAACCGTCACTGCCGAGGGCCGAATTGCATCGCTCAGTGGGCGCGGCCCCAGTGGGCGCGCTCCGTCAGACCCGGCGCGCTCAGCGGATACACGCCGAGGGCCGCCCGCTCCCCCTGCATCCGGGTCAGCTTGCGCACGAAGAGGACGGCGAGCGCCGCGGCCACGATGTCGAAGGCGTCGGTCGCCACCAACAGGCCCGTCGTGTCCAGGATTTCCTGCGGCTGCTCGGCCCCCCAGTACCGCCGGGCCGTGTACTGGCTGATGATCTGCGAGCAGACCCAGGCGCCCCACCACAGGTTCATCACGGTGGCCGGGACCGTGCGCCGGCTGCCGTCGGTGTTGGTCTGGGCGCTCGCGGTCCAGATGCCGCCCGCGATCCGGCGCGGCAGCACCAGGTTGCCGATCGGGACGAACCACGCCCCGACGGCCCAGCCGGGCCGCATCGACTGCATGCTCGGGTCGAACACCTCGGCGTTGAGCCGTACCCGCCGGAACCAGATGATGAAGACGACCCCGGTGGCCAGGTTCGCCAGGGTCTGCAGCGAACTCGCGGCCGCGTACAGATCGTCCGCGAAGGTCACCGCCGCTTCGTCGTACGTCGCGAAGTCGTTCGCCGGCCCGGCCGCGAGCACCCGGCGGGTGTTCAGCCCCGCCGCCACGGCGAGCACATCGGCCACGGCGACGACCGCCAGCAGCACGACGACGGCCTTCGCGAGCCCCTCGGGCGAGCGCAGGTACTGCTGCGGCGCGAAGAAGGCCGGGGCGGGCGGCATCGGGGCCGCCGCCCCGGCCGGGCCTGCGCAGAGCAGGCAGCGTCCGTCGGCGGTGACCGGCGGTCTGAGACGGCAGGTGGAGCAGAGCATGAAGTGGAACCCCCCAAGGTTCTGAGCGCGAGCGCGAGAACGCGCGCCCCTCCCCGGAACGCGCGGCAAGCGGAACCTAGCCCCCGCCCACCCCGCTGTCCACGCCGATTCCGCTCAGCCCGCCCCGCCGATGCCGTCCACGCGGATTCCTGCTCAGCCCGCCCCGTCGATCCGTGCGGCCAGGGCCCGGAACCTGTCCCAGCTCAGCGCCGGCTTGCCCGGGACCCACAGCTTCTGGGCGGTCGCGCGCAGCGGCATCCGGATGCCCTGCGCCACCTGCGCCGGAGTCTGCGCCTGCGGAAGGTCGCCCCAGACCGCGAACCGGCCGCCGAGGATCTGGCCGGAGTAGCGCGCCGGGACCGGCTGGGTGCCGCGCAGGACGAGCGGGGTCCACTGTTCGTAGATCCGCTCGCCCGTCGGGTAGACGAAGTTGTTGGGCTGGCCGAGCACGTAATAGAGGAACTCGTCGTTGAGGTTCACCACGCGCCGTCCCTCGCGCAGATACTCCTCGGGCTGCCGGGCGCCGTACTCCTTGCCCGTCCAGTACTCGACCTCGATGTCCTTGTCGGCGTGGACGATCCCGTCGCGGAAGAAGCCGTCGTTCCAGGCCTTGGGCCGTTTGCCGTGCGGGCGCACCACCGCCGCGCGGTCGTTCAGCCAGCCGGTCGTCAGGTCCTTGATGCCGGCCTGTGCTCCGTACTTCTGCTGGGCGGCCCGCTGCAGCTGCGGATACGAGGCGGCCGGGTTCCGTGCCATCAGCGCGAGGTACTCGTCGGCGCCCAGATGCCAGTACGCGCCGCCGAACAGCTCGGTGTACTCGCCGAGGAGTTCGTCGATGAGCTTCGCCGAGCCCGGGTTGGAGATGTCGAGCGACCCGGGCGAGCGCGTGCCCGACACATTGCGCAGCTGGAGGTCGGGGTGGGCCCGCAGCACCGCGCCGAGATGCCCCGGCGAGTCGATCTCCGGGACGACCTCGATGTGCAGCCGGGACGCGAGACCGACGATCCGCCGCACCTCCGCCTTGCTGAGGTGCTCCGGCGACACCACCTCGGGGTGGGTGTCGGACTCGATGCGGAAGGCCTGGTCGTCGGAGAAGTGCAGGCCGAGCTGGTTGAGCTTGAGGTCGGCCATCTCGCGCAGCCGGTCCTCGATCCAGGCGGCGGTGTAGTGCTTGCGCGCGATGTCGAGGTTGAGGCCGCGCTGCGGCCGGTCGGGGCGGTCGCGCACCTCGCCCTCCGGCATCGCGCCGTCGGCGCGCACCGACTGCTTCAGGGTGCGGGTCCCGTAGAAGACCCCGGCCTGGTCGGGTCCGCTGATCCTGACCCGCCCGTCGTGGACGTCGAGGGTGTACGACTCCGGTGTGCCCTTGCCCGGGACGAGGGCCAGCTCCACATCGCCCGCGCGGGCGGGGACGGCGCCCCGGTAGTGGATCTTCAGCTCCTTGGCCAGCAGCTGTCCCTCGTCCGCAAGCGTCCCGCTGCCCTCGGCGACGACGACCCCGCCGTCCGGGCCGGGCCGCCAGCCGGGGCCGCGGGCCGCGATGTGCTCCCGTACGGCGGGGATGGTGCGCGGGGCGGTGGAGAGCGGGTAGCTCCGGGTGGGCGAGGGGGCGGCCGAGGAGGGCGCGGGGGTGCGGGCGTCCGACCCCTGGCCGGCGAGTCCGCTGTCGGAGCCTTCCGGCCAGACGACGACGGCGATCGTCGCGGCAGCCGCCGCGGTGAGGACCGCACCGGCCACGAGAGCGCCACGTGAGGGCGACATCGGTCAGAAACCTCCGTTGTTTACGGAAAACAAGGCAGAAACAGTGGGACAGCCGGGCATTCTCCTTTGATTACGGTCCATCAGGCGTTCCGTAACTCTCCCGTCCGGGTGAAGTTCGCGCATTTGTCGGACATCCGTTGCCCCTCCTCGCTACCTTTGAGGCACATTCGTCTCTCCCTTCACCCCGCATCTGCCTGGTCTCATCCGTCCTTTCCTGCTCCAGGGTCACAGATGCCGCTGATCCGAGGAGCCCACGCTGTCCAGGTCCAGCGAGTCCCACGCCGGCCTCCCGGAGCAACTGCGGCAACCGGCCACCCGGACGGTCGTACCCGTCCAGAGCTCCGGAGCCGCGCACGCCCCGGGCCTCGACCGCTTCAACACCGTGCCGCCCGCCGAGGCCGAGGCGGCGCTGCTGGACTGCTGCGGAAGCCACCGCTGGGCGCAGCGGCTGACCGCCCACCGCCCCTATCCCGACCTGGACGCGCTGCTGGCCGCGGCCGACGAGGCGGGCTACGACCTGTCCCCGGCGGATCTCGCCGAGGCGCTCGCCGTCGAGGTCTCCCCCGGTCTGCACCACGCCGCGCCGCACTCCGCCCATCTCGCGCTGCGGGCCGCCCACGCCGCGTACGAGTGCCGCTTCGGCCATGTCTTCGTGATGTGCGTGGACGGACTGGAGCCGGCCGAACAGCCGGACCAGGTGCTCGCCGGGATCCGGGCCAGGCTGGGCCATGAATCCGACCAGGAACGGGTGGTCACCGCCGACGAGATGCGCCGACTCGCCCGGGGCCGCATCATCGAGCTGGTATCGGGTTCATAACGGAACGGGCTCGACGGACGGGGCGAGCAGCCTTTTCTAGCCCGTCCGTGCCTGTTTGATTGCCACTTTGATCACACCGCGGGCCCCCGCGCGAACGAACCGACAAACCGTCGCTACGATGGCCGGGGCCGGTGGACCGTACCCGGCCGGGTCAGACCGACAGTCAAGCCGGCCGGCCCCAATCCCCGCTCCCGGAGGGTTCTTCCGTGCCGGCTGGAACGCTGTACCGCGGCCGGGAAGGCATGTGGTCCTGGGTGGCTCATCGAGTCACCGGTGTCCTCATTTTCTTCTTCCTGTTCGTACACGTCCTGGACACCGCTCTCGTCCGCGTCTCCCCCGAGGCCTACGACGACGTCGTGGCCACGTACAAGACGCCGATCGTCGCGCTCCTCGAATACGGCCTGGTGGCCGCCATTCTCTTCCACGCGCTGAACGGTCTCCGTATCGTCGCCGTGGACTTCTGGGCCAAGGGCCCGCGCTACCAGAAGCAGATGCTCTGGTCGGTCGTGGGCATCTGGGTCGTGCTGATGGTCGGGGCTCTGTACCCGGTCCTCGGCCACGCCGTACGCGAAGTCTTCGGGAGCTGAGGCCAATGTCCACCGAGTCCTCCGCCGCGATCGGCTCCGTCGAGGGCGTCGGCCTGTACGACGTCGACAACCCGGCCCCGGTCATCGAGCCGCCGCGCAAGCGGACCGGCAAGACCCCCAAGGGTTCGCGCACCAACTTCGAGATGTACGCCTGGCTCTTCATGCGCCTGTCGGGCATCGTCCTGGTCGTCCTGGTCCTGGGCCACCTGCTGATCCAGCTGGTGCTGGACGGCGGTGTCTCCAAGATCGGCTTCGCCTTCGTGGCGGGCCGCTGGGCCTCGCCGTTCTGGCAGCTCTGGGACCTCGGGATGCTGTGGCTGGCCATGCTGCACGGCGCCAATGGTCTCCGTACGGTCATCAACGACTACGCCGAACGGGAGAACACCCGTTTCTGGCTGAAGATGCTGCTGTACACCGCCACGGTGTTCACCGTCCTGCTGGGCACGCTGGTGATCTTCACCTTCGACCCGAACATCCGCTAGGCGCCGGGCCAGAGGGACCAGAGGAAATCATGCAGATCCACAAGTACGACACCGTCATCGTCGGCGCCGGCGGCGCCGGTATGCGCGCGGCCATCGAGTCCACGAAGCGCAGCCGTACCGCCGTGCTCACGAAGCTGTACCCGACCCGCTCCCACACGGGCGCCGCGCAGGGCGGCATGGCCGCCGCGCTCGCCAACGTGGAGGAGGACAACTGGGAGTGGCACACCTTCGACACCATCAAGGGCGGCGACTACCTGGTCGACCAGGACGCCGCCGAGATCCTGGCGAAGGAGGCCATCGACGCCGTCCTCGACCTGGAGAAGATGGGCCTGCCGTTCAACCGCACGCCCGAGGGCCGCATCGACCAGCGCCGCTTCGGTGGTCACACCCGTAGCCACGGCGAGGCCCCGGTCCGCCGGTCCTGCTACGCCTCGGACCGCACCGGCCACATGATCCTCCAGACGCTGTACCAGAACTGCGTCAAGGAGGGTGTGGAGTTCTTCAACGAGTTCTACGTCCTGGACCTGCTGCTCCAGGACGTCGACGGGGTCAAGAAGTCCGCCGGCGTCGTCGCGTACGAGCTGGCGACCGGTGAGATCCACGTCTTCCAGGCGAAGTCGATCATCTTCGCGTCCGGCGGCACCGGCAAGTTCTTCAAGGTGACGTCCAACGCGCACACCCTGACCGGTGACGGCCAGGCCGCCGCCTGGCGCCGGGGCCTGCCGCTGGAGGACATGGAGTTCTTCCAGTTCCACCCGACGGGTATCTGGCGCATGGGCATCCTGCTGACGGAGGGCGCCCGCGGTGAGGGCGGCATCCTCCGCAACAAGGACGGCGAGCGCTTCATGGAGAAGTACGCGCCGGTCATGAAGGACCTCGCGTCCCGTGACGTCGTGTCCCGCTCCATCTACACGGAGATCCGTGAGGGCCGCGGCTGCGGTCCCGAGGGCGACCACGTCTACCTCGACCTCACGCACCTGCCGCCGGAGCAGCTGGACGCCAAGCTCCCGGACATCACCGAGTTCGCGCGTACGTACCTCGGCATCGAGCCCTACACGGACCCGATCCCGATCCAGCCGACCGCGCACTACGCCATGGGCGGCATCCCGACCAACGTCGAGGGCGAGGTGCTGGCCGACAACACCACCGTCGTCCCGGGCCTGTACGCCGCCGGCGAGGTCGCGTGCGTCTCCGTGCACGGCGCCAACCGGCTGGGCACCAACTCGCTGCTCGACATCAACGTCTTCGGACGCCGCTCGGGCATCGGCGCCGCCGAGTACGCCGTGAAGAACGACTTCGTCGAGCTTCCCGAGAACCCGGCGCAGATGGTCGAGGAGCAGATCGAGCGGCTGCGCGACTCGACGGGCACCGAGCGGGTCTCGACGATCCGTCTGGAGCTCCAGGAGTGCATGGACGCCAATGTGATGGTGTTCCGCACCGAGCAGACCATCAAGACGGCCGTCGACAAGATCGCCGAGCTGCGCAAGCGCTACCTCGACGTGTCCATCCAGGACAAGGGCAAGCGGTTCAACACGGACCTCCTGGAGGCCGTCGAGCTGGGCAACCTGCTCGACCTGGCCGAGGTCATGGCGACCTCCGCGCTGGCCCGCAAGGAGTCCCGCGGCGGTCACTACCGCGAGGACTACCCGAACCGCGACGACGTCAACTTCATGCGCCACACCATGGCGTACCGCGAGGTCTCGGCCGACGGCACCGAGTCGATCCGGCTCGACTACAAGCCGGTCGTCCAGACCCGCTACCAGCCGATGGAGCGTAAGTACTGATGGCAACCCCGATTCTGGACAAGGTCGAGGCGGAGTCCGCCGCCTCCCCGTACATCACGGTCACCCTCCGGATCCGCCGCTTCAACCCCGAGGTCTCCGACGAGGTCCAGTGGCAGGACTTCCAGATCTCGATCGACCCGAAGGAGCGTGTGCTCGACGCCCTTCACAAGATCAAGTGGGAGACGGACGGCACCCTGACCTTCCGCCGGTCCTGCGCGCACGGCATCTGCGGCTCCGACGCGATGCGGATCAACGGCAAGAACAGGCTCGCCTGCAAGACGCTGATCAAGGACATCAACCCGGAGAAGCCGATCACGGTCGAGGCCATAAAGGGCCTCACGGTCCTCAAGGACCTCGTGGTCGACATGGACCCGTTCTTCCAGGCGTACCGCGACGTCATGCCCTTCCTCATCACCAAGGGGAACGAGCCGACCCGTGAGCGTCTGCAGTCCGCCGAGGACCGCGAGCGCTTCGACGACACCACCAAGTGCATCCTCTGCGCCGCGTGCACGTCCTCGTGCCCGGTGTTCTGGAACGACGGCCAGTACTTCGGCCCGGCGGCGATCGTCAACGCGCACCGCTTCATCTTCGACTCGCGCGACGAGGGCGGCGAGCAGCGCCTGGAGATCCTCAACGACCGTGACGGGGTGTGGCGTTGCCGCACCACCTTCAACTGCACGGACGCCTGCCCCCGTGGCATCGAGGTCACCAAGGCGATCCAGGAGGTCAAGCGGGCGCTGATCACGCGCCGCTTCTGACCCCCACCGGCACAGCAGCCGCATCGAGGCCCCGTTCTCCGCAGGAACACTGCGGGAAGCGGGGCCTCTTGCTGCGCCGTCCGGGTCTTGGCGGTACGGTCGTGCGGAACCGGGCACCGGTTCGCCACCGGCGCAGCAGGGCCCGGGGCGCACAGGCTTGATCGAGAGCGGGGAACGTTGAGCGATCCGAATCCGTACGCGGACGACTCATACAAGTGGGGGCCGGCTCCCCAGCAGCCGGGCAATCCGCCCACCGTCGCGGACGGCCAGGGACACCCCGGCCCGGCCACCCCCGCGTACGGCTACCCGCAGCCGCTGCCCGAGTCCGCGGCCCAGCTTGGCCCCGGCTACGGCTACCCCCAGGGCGTCGCGGCCCAGCCGACCATGCCCGGTCACGGCTTCCCGCAGCAGCCGGGCGCCCCGATGGGCGCCGGTATGCCGGTCCTGACGTTCGGTGACATCGCGGTCATGCAGGACCAGATCGTGACTCCGGCCGGTCCGATGCCGCTCAAGGGCGCGGTGTGGACGGCCACCGACCTGACGCGCACCGAGGAGAAGATCCCGACGGTGGGGATCGTGCTCGCGATCGTCTTCGCGCTGTTCTGTCTGGTCGGTCTGCTGTTCCTCCTGATGAAGGAGAAGCAGACGACCGGCTTCGTCCAGGTCTCGGTGACCAGCGGCGGGCGGCACCACTCGACGATGATCCCGGCGCTCGGCCCCGACACCTTCCCCATGGTGATGGCCCAGCTCAACACGGCCCGTGCGATGAGCATCTGACGGTCCGCGTTGATGGGCCCCGAGGGCTCGGGTTCGCTGCGCCGCATGTCGGGCAGGGCCTCGCTCGACCTGGCCGCCCGGCGGGCGGCAGCCGCTCCCGCGCCCGGGTCACCCCCGGGCCGGCCGGCCGCGTCGTGACCGATCCCGACGGCCGGCCGGCCGAGGCGGCCGACGGGGCCCGCTGGGCGCCCGCGGCTCCGCGCCCGCCCGATCAGAGGTCACCCGACAGGCTCTCAGTCCCAGGCGGCGCCGCCCCGGTCCTCGGCGACCACCATGACGCGCCGCAGCATGTCGTTGAGCAGCGTGCGTTCGTCCTTGTCGAGGACGCCGAGCAGCCGGTACTCCTCGTGGCCGAGGACGTCCATCGCGCCCAGCCAGGTCGAGCGGCCCGCGTCGGTGAGTTCCACGTCGACCCGTCGGCGGTCGGTGGTGGAGGGCGTACGGCGGACGAAGCCGCGCCGCTCCAGCGCGTCCAGCCGGCCGGTGACGGAGGCGGGCGCGAGATCGAGGTCGGCGGCGAGCTCGGAAGGGGCCGCCTTCCCGCCGCGTCCGGCCAGCTTGTGGAGAGTGTCGAACTCCTGGCGGTCCAGGTCGAAGTCGACCAGGGACTGTTCGCGTACCCGGCGCAGATGGACGGAGAGCTTCTTCATGCGGGTCACCGCACCCTCGACATCGGGATCGAGGCCGGGAAGCACGGGCTTCCAGCGCTCCACATGTCCGTCGGTCCAGTCGCGTCGCTTCACGGGGAAAGCCTACGCCTGGCCTCCAAGTAACCTTCGGTATCGAATATTTCACTTGACGAATAATTCGGTATCGAAATAACTTTCGCGCATGCCGCACCCCCTGCGCACGCGCGCCTTCCGCCTGCTCTTCATCGGACGCACCCTCTCCCTCCTCGGCGACGCCGCCATCCCCACCGCCCTCTCCCTGGCCGTCTATCTGGCCACCGGCTCGACCGGGGCACTCGCCCTGGTCCTCGGCTGCGCGATGGTCCCCAAGCTGCTCCTGCTGCCGTTGGGCGGCGTCGTGGGCGACCGCTTCAACGCCCGTACGGTCGCGCTCACCACCGATCTCGTACGGTGCGTGACCCAGCTCTTCGTCGGCGCGGAGCTGCTCGGCGGCTCCCCGGCCCTCTGGCAGATCGCGGTCGCCGAGGCGATCGGCGGCGCCGCCGGGGCGTTCGCGATGCCGACCGTGTCCCCGCTGATCCGCGGCACCGTGGCGGAATCGGGGCTGCTGCGTGCCAACTCGCTGATGGCGGTGGTCAACAGCGCGACCCGGCTCGGCGGCCCGGCCCTCGCCGGAGCCCTGGTCCTCACCGCGGGCCCGGGCTGGGCCTTCGTACTGGACGGCGCGAGCTTCGCGGTCAGCGCGGCGCTGCTGTCCGCCATGAAGGTCCGGCACGTGCCCATTCCCCGGCGCTCCCTGCTCACCGACCTCAAGGAGGGCTGGAGCGAGGTCCGGGGCCGCGACTGGTACTGGACGAGCCTGATCGCACACGCCGCCTGGAACGGCGCGGCGGCCGTCCTGATGACGGTCGGCCCGGCGCTCTTCGTCCGGGAGCTGGGCGGCAAGGGCGTCTGGGTCGCCCTCCTCCAGACCGGCGCGGTCGGCCTGCTCCTCGGCTCCCTGCTGGCCGGCCGGGCCCGCCCCCGCCGCCCGGTCCTGGTCGCCAACCTGGGGCTCGCCACGTACGCCCTGCCGCTCGGCCTGCTGGCCGCCCACGCACCCGTCGCGCTCACCATCGCCGCGTACGGCGTCGCCCAGGCCGGCCTCGGCTTCCTCGGCCCGGCCTGGGAGACCTCGGTCCAGTCCGCCGTACCGGCACACGCCCTGGCCCGGGTGACCTCGTACGACTGGCTGCTCTCCCTCGGCGCGATGCCGCTCGGCTACGCCCTGGCCCCGCTCGCGGCCTCGGCCTGGGGCGCCGAAGTGCCCCTGACCGTGGCCGCGGTGGTGGTCGGCGCGGCCTGCCTGGGGACGGCGGCGGTGCCGGGCGTACGGCGCTTCGGGGCGCCGGGCAGGCAGGCGGAGCAAGTCGCCGCGACTCCGGCTTGAACATGTTCAAAAGCAGGTCTACAGTCCATGACAACTGCTTTTGAACGCGTTCAAGGGAGGGTGGGGCATGGACCTCACTGTTGTCGCGTATGTCATCTACCTGCTGATCAGCGTGGCGCTGACCGTCTGGGTCGCGCGCACGCTCGGCCGCAACGGCAAGGTGTTCCTCGCCGATGTGCTGCACGGGAACGAGAAACTCGCCGATGCCGTCAACCATCTGCTGGTGGTCGGCTTCTACCTGGTCAACCTGGGCTTCGTCACCCTCTACCTGAGGAACTCCGACGGCGTCACCGACGCCCGCGGGCTCTTCGAGGCACTGTCGGTGAAGCTCGGCGTCGTCCTGCTCGTCCTCGGTGTGATGCACCTCGGCAATGTCTATGTGCTCAACAAGATCCGCCGCCGCGGTCTGATGGAGCGTGAGCAGACCCCGCCCGTGGCCCCGCAGGGCTGGACGGGACCGGGCAACGGCCCGTGGGCGGCGCCCGCCCCGAGGGCCTGAGCGCCATGACGGACGGACCGGGCGGGCAGCGGCTCTCCGTCGAACGCCTCACGGTGCTGTACGACGCGCGGTGCTCGCTCTGCCTCCATCTGCGGCAGTGGCTGATGAAGCAGCGTCAGCTCGTTCCGCTCGACCTCGTCCCGGCGGCCTCCGAGGAGGCACGCCGCCGCTTCCCCGGGCTCGACCACGCCGGGACGCTGGACGAGATCACGGTGATCGGCGACCGGGGGCAGATCTACCGCGGGACCTCCGCGTGGATCGTCTGCCTCTGGGCGCTGGCCGAGCACCGGCCCAGGGCGCACTGGCTGACCACCCCGGCGGGCCGCCCGTTCGCCCGAGCCACCGTGCTCGCCGCCGCGAAGTACCGGTCCCTGACCGCTCCGCCGTGCGGCGAGGGGGGCGGGGACGGTGCCTGTACGGTCCCCGGATCCGAGGGCTGACCGGGCCGGATACCCTCGGGGCTGTGGTGAAGGAAGCGAAGGACGTGAAGGAAGCCAAGGCTCCCAAGAGCGAGCAGACCCGCACA
The DNA here is from genome assembly GCF_042882135.1 of Streptomyces sp. NPDC058240. Classification (NCBI taxonomy): domain Bacteria; kingdom Bacillati; phylum Actinomycetota; class Actinomycetes; order Kitasatosporales; family Streptomycetaceae; genus Streptomyces; species Streptomyces sp. NPDC058240. Next base: position 411,569 of record NZ_JBHVWT010000003.1, on the reverse strand, counting down.
CTCATCCTCGAAACGGCGCTCCGGCTCTTCCAGGAACGCGGCTACGACAAGACGACGATGCGGGCCATCGCCCAGGAGGCCGGCGTCTCCGTGGGGAACGCCTACTACTACTTCACGAACAAGGAGCACCTCGTCCAGGGTTTCTACGACCGGCTCGCCGCCGAGCACGCAGCGGCCGTGCAGCCGGTCCTGGACGGCGACCGGGACCTCGCGGTGCGCATGCGCGGGGTCCTGCTCACCTGGCTGGACGTGGCGGAGCCGTACCACCGCTTCGCCGCCCAGTTCTTCAAGAACGCCGCCGACCCGGAGAGCCCGCTCAGCCCGTTCTCGGCGGAGTCGGTCGCGGCCCGCGAGGCGGCGATCTCCATCCACCGGCGGTGCCTGGCCGGGTCGGACACCAAGACCGACCCCGAACTGGCCGGGCTGCTGCCGCAGTTGATGTGGCTGATGCAGATGGGCCTGGTGCTGTACTGGGTGTACGACCGGACGGAGCACACCGGACGCAGCCGCCGCCTGGTCGAGCGCTCCGCCCCGATCGGCGCCCGCGCCATCGCGCTCTCCCGGTTCCGGGTGCTGCGGCCGCTGGTGCGGCAGATCCACGACGTGCTGGAGGAGTTCCTCCCCGGCACCGCGAAGCCCGGGGGGCCGGCCCGGCCCGGCGCATCGGACTAGGAACGCGGCGGGGCGGCCGGCCGGCAGCGCCGGTACGACCGCCCCGCGTCCGGTCGGACGGTCCGTCGGACCTCAGAACCATCCGGTCCGACAGACCGTCAGGACCTCAGGACCGTCAGATCCGCTTCAGTTCCCAGAGCCGCCAGAGACCGGTGCCGTCCGAGAGGTACTGCGAGCCGGAGACATCCGTCGTGCTGACGACGTAGTCCTTCTTCTGCCACAGCGGGACCAGCGGCACGTCCTCGCCGACCTGTGCCTGGAGCTCCTTGAAGTCGGCCGCGGTGCGCCCGCGGTCGCTGTACTGCAGCGTGGAGCTGATCAGGCTGTCCACCTTCTTGTTGGAGTAGCCGTTGTGAAGGCTGTTGTCGCGGCCGACCAGCGGCTGGCTGAAGGTGTCGGAGTCCGGGTAGTCGGGGAGCCAGCCGACCGTGTACGCGTCGTACTTGCCGGCCGCGTACTCCTTCTGGAACTTCATCCAGTCGACGGCGTGGACCGTGACCTTGAACAGCCCGTCGGCCTCCAGCTGGCGGCGGAGCTCCGCGGTCTCCTTGGCGTACGTCTCGTCGCCACCGCGGTAGCCGAAGCTGATGTTCAGCGGCGTCTGCACGCCGGCGTCCTTCATCAGCTTCTTGGCGCGCTCGGGGTCGGGCGAGGGGTAGGCATCGAAGAACGGTGTGCTGTGCCCGACGTAGCCCTGCGGGATCAGCGAGTAGAGCGGCTCGACCGTGCCCTTGTAGATACCGCTCACCAGCGGCCCGCGGTCGATGATCGAGGCGATGGCCTGCCGGACCCTCTTGTCGGCCAGCGGAGAGCTCGGCCGGACGTTGAAGACGAGGTTGCGGATCTCGGCGCTGTCCGCCTCGGTGACGCGCAGGTCGGGGTCGCCGGGGTTCAGCTCGGCGAGCGTGGCCGGCGGCAGTTCGCGGTGCGTGACGTCGAGCTGCTTGGCCTTCCAGGCGGCCTGGAGTTCGTCCGACTTCTTGTAGTAGTGCACGGTGACCGGGACACCGGTCTTGCTCAGCGCGCCCCGGTACAGGGTGTTGGGGACCAGTTCCGCGATCTCGCCCTGCCGGTACGACTTCAGGAGGTACGGGCCCGAGCCGTCGACGGTGTTCCCCTTGCGGAGCTTGTTCGGCGGGTACGACTCGCGGTCGACGATCGAACCGGCTCCGGTGGCGAGCTTCTGCGGGAAGGTCGCGTCGCGCGAGGAGAGGTTGAACGTGATGGTACGGCCGTCGGCCACCACGTTCTTGAGGCTCGGGAACAGGATCCACGGACCGACGTCCGTCTTGATCCTGATCATGCGCTCGATGGAGTACTTGACGTCCTCGGCCGTGATCTTCCGGCCGTTGGAGAAGGTCAGGTCGTCACGCAGCTTGCACTGGTACGTCTGGAGCTTCTGGCCTATGAACCCGCAGCTCTCGGCGGCGTCGGGTTCGGGGACGATCGCCCCGGACTTGAACGTCATGAGGGACTGGTAGATGTTGCTGTACATCGCCCAGGAGCCGGCGTCGTACGCACCCGCCGGGTCGAGCGAGGTGACCACGTCGGTCGTGCCGACCGCGACCGGGTCGTTCTTCACCTCGTCCGAAGGAAGCAACTGCCAGGCGACGACGCCTGCGATGACCAAAACCGCGAGAATCGCGAGAATCCGTAGCCGGACCGACCGCATTGACGTGCTCTCCCTTACCAGCCCCACCTCGGCATTGTGCTCAGATCCGCACATCACCGCATGCTCACGATCAGCCAATCACACGAATTTCACATCTGGAAGAGCAAAACTGTGACTCATAGCCTTTTGTTCGGCAGTTGAAACCTTGGGTGCATCTGGACGTCCGGAACCTGTCGTCGACGGAGAGTCACGCCCGGAGGGAAGCGAGCTCCACGACGGTGATGTCGGACGGCGCGCCGACCCGTACGGGCGGGCCCCAGGCGCCCGCGCCCCGCGATACGTACAGCTGGGTGTCGCCGTACCGGTCGAGCCCGGCGCCCGTGGGATTGGCCAGATCTGCGATGTAGTTGCCCGGCCAGAGCTGGCCGCCGTGGGTGTGACCGGAGAGCTGGAGGTCCACGCCGTGGGCGACGGCGTCATGGATGACGACGGGCTGATGGGCCAGGAGGACGGCGGCGCGGGTACGGTCCCGGTCGCCGAGCGCGCGGTCGAAGTCGGGGCCCTGCCCCTCGCTCTCCCCGGCGACGTCATTGACGCCCGCGAGATCGAATCCGCCGATCTCGACCCGGGCGTTCTCCAGTGGGTGAAGACCCAATTCCCTCACCTGGTCGACCCATTGGGCGGCGCCGGAGTAGTACTCGTGATTACCGGTGACGAAGAAATTCCCCTGCCGGGAACTCAGCCGGGCGAGCGGCTCCGCGGCCGGCCCGAGGTCGGCGACGGTTCCGTCGACGAGATCCCCGACGACGGCGACCAGATCCGGCTGGGTCCGGTTGATCGTGTCGACGATCCGCCGGGTGTGGGCGCGGCCGAGGATCGGACCGAGGTGGATGTCGCTGACGACGGCGATCCGGAAGCCGTGTGCGGAGCGCGGCAGTTTGGCGAGCGGGACGGTGATCCGCTTGACCCGCGGCCCGCGCAGCACCCCGTAGGTGCCGTAGCCGACCGTGCCGAGCCCTGCGACGGCGGCGGCACCGCCGACGGCGCGGGCGACGAACAGGCGCCGCGTGGGGGCGTCAGGACGGTGCGGGGCGGGGGCGTCGGCGACGAGGGTGGCCGGTGCGGCGGCACCGGGAACCGGTGGAGCGGAAGTCTCGGCATCCGAGGGGAGATTCAAGGGATTTGTACTATTTGGGCGATCTGCCGGGGATGCGTCGTCTGCTGACGCCACGTCCGCGCCCTTCGCCCGGCCCGCGAGCACCCGGCGCAGAACCGGCCGTACCGCCTCCCCCACCAGCAGCGCCAGCGTCAGGTACAGCACGGCGGCCAGCCACAGATAGCCCGGCCAGGCCAGCACCCGCTGGAGCCAGAAGGGCGCACCGGTGCGGCCGGAGACCAGCGCGCCGATGCTCAGCAGGGGCAGGACGTACGCGGCCACCGTGCCGGCCGTGCGCAGGACGCCGCCCTCGGCCGTCGTGTCACCGACGAGGCGGCGCCAGAGATAGCGGTGCACGCCGGCGAGCAGTGCGAGCACCACGATCACCATCACCGCGAGACCGGCCACTGCCACTTGTTCTCCCCCGCCCGTCGTACGGCCTGTTATGCGCGTTCGCGGCGCAGGGCCCTGACGCCACGGAACCCGATCACACCAACAGCCGTCCCCAGGAGAAAGGACGTGATGGCGAGCAGCAGATGCACCCAGAAGTACGCAGTCGGGTCACCCGCGTCGTCGAAGGCGAGTCCGCTGCCGTCCTTCCACAGGTTCTTGACGAAAGTGATCCAGATGAACCAGCTCCACACCCCGAAGGCGAGCAGGAACCAGGAGACGGGGCGGCTGAGCTTCATGGACTCAGTATCTCCGCCGCTCTCCGGCAAAGCCGCCCGGGGTGGGCTGTCCCGGCGGTACACCCGGCGGGTCAAGCCGTCCGCACCCATTTTCATATCTTCTACCTGTACGTTTCCGACCGTGCCTGCTCTAAAAAAGACCGCACTGACGGTCATCTCTGCCGCCTTGTTGTCCACTTTTGTTGTCAGCCCGGCATCGGCGGTCGGCAAGGACACCTCCGACGACCAGCCGAAGCCGCCTGCGGGGATGTCCCAGGTCGGCGGCGAACTGCTGGGCCGGACCGGCACGCAGGTCAAGCTGGGACCGGACGCCCCGGTGCTGCCGAAGGACCTCACGGGCAGGTCCTGGATCGTCGCGGACGCGGAGAGCGGCCAGGTCCTCGCCTCGCACAACCCGCACTGGCGGCTGCCCCCCGCCTCCACCCTGAAGATGCTCTTCGCGGACACCGTGATGCCCGCGCTGCAGCCGAAGACCCAGAAGTACACGGTCAAGGACGAGGATCTCGCCGATCTCGGCGAAGGCAGCAGCCTGGTCGGCGTCAAGGAGAAGCTCACCTACACGGTCCACGACCTGTGGCTCGGGGTGTTCCTGCGGTCGGGCAACGACGCGGTGCATGTGCTGTCCGCGATGTACGGCGGCGTCCCCAAGACCGTCGACGCCATGCAGGCGCACGCCGAGGAGTTGCAGGCCCTCGACACGAAGGTGGTGTCGCCCGACGGGTACGACGCGCCCGACCAGGTCTCCAGCGCGTACGACCTGACGCTGTTCGCCCGCAGCGGGCTGCAGAAGGCGGACTTCCGGGAGTACTGCTCGACGGCCGAGGCGCAGTTCCCCGGGGCGGAGAAGAACGGGAAGCGCGAGAGCTTCGGCATCCAGAACACCAACAAGCTGCTCACGGGCGCGGGCGGCGTCAAGCCGTACAAGGGCATCGCGGGCGTCAAGAACGGCTACACCACGCACGCCGGCAACACCTTCACCGGTGTCGCCGAACGCAATGGCAAGGTGCTGCTCGTCACCGTCATGAACCCGTCGTCCGAAAAGCCCCACGCCGTCTACGACGAAGCCGCCGACCTGCTCGACTGGGGCTTCGACGCGAGCGGCAAGGTGACCCCGGTCGGCGAACTGGTGCCCCCGAAGTCCGCCACCACCGGAACCGGGAAGGGCCCCGCGGCCGAGCAGGGCAACGGCGAGGGCCGGAACGGCCCCGCGCAGACCGCGAAGGCCGCCGCCGCCGCGGCCGAGGGCGGCGGCGGGGGCGTCGGGATCGCGCTGGGCATCGCCGGAGGCGTCCTGGTGCTGCTGGCCGGCGGGGTGTTCCTGGTCAACCGGCGCTGGCCGCTGCCGGACCTGATGCGCCGCCTTCCTCGCCGCTGACGGCTTCGGGCGCCTCCCCGGTGTCCTCGCTGTTCTGCGTCGCCGTCCAGGCGGCGCAGAACAGCAGCAGCTTCGCCGAGAAATTGATCCACAGCAGCAGCGCGACCGGCACTCCGAAGGCGCCGTACATGCTCTTCGACGCCACGCTCTGCATATAGCTGCCGAGCAGCAGCTTGAGCAGTTCGAAACAGACCGCGCCGATCACCCCGGCGACCAGCAGCCTGCGCCGCGGGGGCTCGACCCCGGGCAGCAGGGTCAGCAGATAGAGCAGCAGCAGGAAGCCGGCGAGCGCCCCCACGACCATGGCGGCCACCCGCAGCACCACACCGCCCGCACCCCGGTCCGAGATGCCCAGCAGATCGGCGGCCCAGCCGACGGCGACGGAGCCGACCGACGACACGGCGAACGTGGCGAGCGCCGCCCCACCGAGGCCGAACAGCAGCCCCACGTCCTTGAGTTTGCGCAGGACCGGATTGCCCAGACCCACATCGTCCAGGCCCCAGACGGCACGCAGGCAGTCCCGCATCGAGCCGATCCAGCCGATACCGGTGAAGAGCAGCAGCGCACCGGCCACCAGTCCGACCGTCCCCGCGTGGGTCACCAGGTTGTCGATGCCGAGCTGGTCGGAGATGCCGGGCACCTGCTCGGCGAGCTTGTCCTCGATCTTGTGGAGCTGCTCGGTGGAGAGCAGCGCGGCACCGATCGCCGCACCGACCGCGATCAGCGGGAAGAGCGCCAGAAAGCTGATGAAGGTGATCGCGGCGGCCAGCCTGGCCCAGTGGACCCGCTCCAGCGTTTCGTAGGAGCGCCAGGCGTGCGTCGTCATCAGCCGGGAGACGATCGGCCCGATGACGGGGAGGTTTTTCAGCCAGTCCATGACGTACGACTACCCTCCCGGGCGCGGAAAACCGGCACCGGGCCCTGCTGCCGTACGGACTGACGCGTCCTCAATCACCCATTTCGGTGAGTGTTGTAACAAATACCTCGAAAGGGTTTTCTCGGGCGATACGGTCACCGTCATGTCTGTCGACACCGTGTCCCTGACCGGCTGGGGCCGCACCGCCCCGACGACCGCCCTGCGTTTCCGCCCCCGTTCGTACGAGGAGGCGGCGGCGACGGTACGCGGCTGCGGACCGCGCGGCTCCATCGCCCGGGGCCTCGGCCGGGCCCATGGTGACGCGGCCCAGAACGCGGGCGGCTCCGTCCTCGACATGACCGCGCTGAACCGGATCCGCACCGTCGACGCCGGGGCCGGACTCGTGGTCTGCGACGCCGGGGTCAGCCTGCACCGGCTGATGGAAGTCCTGCTGCCGCTCGGCTGGTTCGTCCCCGTCACGCCCACGACCCGTTACGTCACCGTGGGCGGCGCGATCGGCGCCGACATCCACGGCCACAACCAGCACCGCTCCGGCTCCTTCTCCCGGCACGTCCAGGAGCTGGAGCTGCTGACCGCAGAGGGCGAGATCCGTACGGTCCGGCCCGGCACCGGTCTCTTCGAAGCGACCGCGGGCGGCCTGGGTCTGACGGGTGTGATCCTCTCGGCCACGCTCCGGTGCCACCGCGTCACCAGCTCGTGGATGTCGGTCGACACCGAACGCGCCGTCGATCTGGACGACCTGCTGGAGCGGCTCCGTGCCGGGGACCACCGCTACCGCTACTCGGCCGCCTGGATCGATCTCCGCGCCCGCGGCCGGGCGACAGGGCGCTCCGTGCTCACCCGAGGAGAGCACGTACCCCGGTACGCGCTCCCGGCGCACGCCCAGCGCACACCGCTCGCGTTCCGCCCGGGGCCGCTGCCGGCCGCCCCCGTCCTCGTACCGGAAGCACTGCTCGGCGGCGCCCCGGCCACCCTCTTCAACGAGCTCCGGTACCGCGGCGCGCCCCGGTACCGGATCGGCGAACTCCAGAGGCTGGGCGCGTTCTTCCACCCCCTGGACGGCCTGCCGCAGTGGAACCGGGTCCACGGGCGGGCCGGATCCGTGCGGTACCAGTTCGTCGTCGGACCCGGCCAGGAGGAGGTGCTGCGCCGGATCGTGGGCCGGATCTCCCAGCGGCGCTGCCCGACGTCGAACGCCGTGCTCAAGCGGTTCGGCGCCGGCGACCCGGGCTGGCTGTCGTTCCCGATGCGCGGCTGGACGCTCGCCCTCGACCTGCCCGCCGCCCTGCCCGGCCTGGCCCGGTTCCTGGACTCGCTGGACGAGGAGGTGGCGGCGGCCGGCGGCCGGGTCTGCCTGGCGAAGGACTCCCGGCTCCGGCCGGAGCTGCTGACCGCGATGTATCCGAGGCTGGCCGACTTCCGGTCGCTGCGCGCCGAGCTGGACCCGGGCGGGGCCTTCCGCTCCGACCTGTCGCGCCGGCTGTCGCTCTGACCGCCGCCGTCCTCCGCCCTCCCGATCCCACCCCCGACTCCCTACGCCTGCAAGGAGTGTTCCCGTGAAGGACGCCTTCGGAGCCCCGCAGTCCCTGCTCGTCCTCGGCGGCACCTCGGAGATCGCCCTGGCCACCGCACGGCGGCTGATCGCCCTGCGGACCCGCACGGTCCGGCTGGCCGGACGCCCCTCCCCCGCCCTCGACGCGGCCGCCGCCGAACTGCGCGCACGCGGCGCCGACGTCCGTACGGTCGACTTCGACGCCCTCGACTCCGCGTCCCACGAGACCACGCTCGGCGCGATCTTCGCCGAGGGCGACATCGACATGGTGCTGTTCGCCTTCGGCATCGCGGGCGACCAGGGGCGCGACGAGGAGGAACCGCTCTCCGCGGTCCGGGTCGCCCAGACCAACTACACGGGGGCGGTCTCCGCCGGCCTGGTGTGCGCCGGCGCGCTCCAGGCGCAGGGGCACGGCTCGCTGGTGGTGCTGTCCTCGGTGGCGGGCGAACGCGTCCGCCGCGCCGACTTCATCTACGGGTCCAGCAAGGCGGGGCTGGACGCGTTCACGCAGGGGCTGGGTGACGCGCTGCACGGGACGGGTGTGCATGTGATGGTCGTGCGCCCCGGCGTCGTACGGCCGGAGCCGGCCGCGGAAACGGTGCCGGCGGCACCGGCCACGCCACCGGCGGCCCGGGGCGGGGCGGCCCTGCTCGCGCCCTCACGGATCACCGCGGCACGGTCCGCCTCGGCCCGGTTCGCCTCGGCGCCACTGGAGGCGTCGCCGCTCACCACGACTCCGGACGCGGTCGCGGAGGCCATCGTGACGGGGCTGCGGCGGCGTTCGGAGACGGTGTGGGTGCCCGGGTCGCTGCGTGCGGTGATGTCGGCGCTGCGGCATGTGCCGCGCCCGCTGTTCAGGCGGCTGCCGCTCTGAACCGGGGGCGCCGGGGCGCTCGGCCCGGTCGCCGGGGAGGTGCTCAGTGCAGGGAGGGCTCGTCAACGGAGGAGCCGCCCTGCGCGGGCACGGCGGACGCCCCGCTCCCGGCGCCGAACGGGAACTCGTTGATCTTGCGCCAGATGCTGTCCGAACCCTGCTCGTACAGCGCGAAGGAACCGCAGCTCCAGGACGCCTCGTAGTCGGCGAGCTCCGCGTACGCCCGGTCCATCGCCTCCTCGGCGATGTCGTGCGCCACGGTCACGTGCGGGTGGTACGGGAACTGGAGCTCGCGCACCAGCGGCCCGGAGGCGTCCCGGACCCGCTTCTGCAGCCAGGTGCAGGCCGAGGCGCCCTCGACGACCTGGACGAAGACGACCGGCGAGAGGGGACGGAAGGTCCCGGTGCCGGACAGCCGCATCGGGAAGGGTCGGCCGCCCGTCGCGATCTGGGCGAGATGCGCCTCGATCGCGGGCAGGTCGGCCGCCTCGGCCTCGGTCGGCGGGAGAAGGGTGACGTGAGTGGGAATGCCGTACGCGGCAGGGTCCCCGAAGCTCGCGCGCCGCTCCTGGAGCAGACTGCCGTAGGGCTCCGGGACCGCGATCGAAACGCCGAGCGTTACGGTCCCCACGTCGTCCTCCTCAATCCTCGATGGTCAGTGGCCTACTTTCGGCCACCGACCGGTTCGGCTTCCCATCGCCAGTGTGACGCCTGCGGCCGCGAAACCGCCAGGGTCCTTGGACTCAGTGCTTCGCGGGCAGAAAGCCCATCCGGTCGTACGTCAGGGCCAGGGTCTCGGCCGCGACGGCACGGGCCTTCTCCGCGCCCTTGGCCAGGATCGAGTCCAGCGTCTCCGGGTCGTCCAGGTATTCCTGGGCGCGGGTACGGAACGGTGTGACGAACTCGACCATGACCTCGGCGAGGTCGGTCTTGAGCGCACCGTAGCCCTTGCCCTCGTACTTCTGCTCCAGATCCGCGATACCGGTCCCGGTCAGTGTCGAGTAGATGCTCAGCAGATTGCTGACACCGGGCTTCTCGGCCCGGTCGAAGCGGATGACCGTGTCGGTGTCGGTGACCGCGCTCTTCACCTTCTTGGCGGTGGTCTTCGGCTCGTCCAGGAGGTTGATCAGGCCCTTCGGGGTCGGCGCCGACTTGCTCATCTTCGCCGACGGGTCCTGGAGGTCGTAGATCTTCGCCGTCTCCTTGAGGATGTACGGGTCCGGCACGGTGAACGTGTCGCCGTAGCTGCCGTTGAACCGCTCGGCGAGGTTGCGGGTCAGCTCCAGGTGCTGGCGCTGGTCCTCGCCGACCGGGACCTGATCGGCCTGGTACAGCAGGATGTCGGCCACCATCAGCATCGGGTACGTGAAGAGACCGACCGTGGTGCGGTCGGCACCCTGCTTGGCGGACTTGTCCTTGAACTGCGTCATGCGCGACGCCTCGCCGAAGCCGGTGAGGCAGTTCATGATCCAGCCGAGCTGGGCGTGCTCGGGGACATGGCTCTGGACGAAGAGCGTGCAGCGCTCCGGGTCGAGACCGGCGGCGAGGAGCTGGGCGACGGCGAGCCTGGTGTTCGCGCGCAGCTCCGCGGGGTCCTGCGGGATGGTGATCGCATGCAGGTCCACGACCATGTAGAAGGCGTCGTGGGATTCCTGCAGCGCCACCCACTGGCGGACCGCACCGAGGTAGTTGCCGAGGTGGAACGAGCCTGCGGTGGGCTGGATTCCGGAGAGCACGCGGGGGCGTTCAGAGGCCATGGAACTCATTGTCTCAGGTGCGGGCGGCGACCCCCGACCGGCCTGGCGCGCCGCAAAACACAGGTTTCCTCACCACGGATCCGACCGACGATACAAAGTGGGCACCACCCCGCCCACGCCGCACGACGAACGGAGATCCCGTGTCTGCCACGGAAACCGCCATCGCCTCCGCCGAGGCGCACAGCGCGCACAACTACCATCCGCTGCCCGTCGTCGTCGCCACGGCGAACGGGGCCTGGATGACCGATGTCGAGGGCCGTCGTTACCTCGACATGCTCGCCGGCTACTCGGCGCTCAACTTCGGTCACGGCAACCGGCGCCTGATCGACGCCGCCAAGGCGCAGCTGGAGCGGGTGACCCTGACCTCGCGCGCCTTCCACCACGACCGGTTCGCCGACTTCTGTACGCAGCTCGCCGAGTTGTGCGGCATGGAGTCGGTGCTGCCGATGAACACGGGTGCGGAGGCCGTGGAGACCGCGGTGAAGACGGCCCGCAAGTGGGGTTACCGGGTGAAGGGCGTCCCGGACGGCATGGCGAAGATCATCGTCGCCGCCAACAACTTCCACGGCCGGACGACGACGATCATCAGCTTCTCCACGGACCAGGAGGCACGGGAGGACTTCGGCCCGTACACACCGGGGTTCGAGATCGTGCCGTACGGGGATCTCACGGCGCTCCGGGAGGCGATGACCGAGAACACCGTGGCGGTGCTCATGGAGCCGATCCAGGGCGAGGCCGGGGTGCTGGTGCCGCCGCCGGGCTATCTCCTCGGAGTGCGCGCGCTCACGCGCGAGCGGAACGTGCTGTTCATCGCGGACGAGATCCAGTCGGGCCTGGGCCGGACCGGCAGGACCTTCGCCTGCGAGCACGAGGGGGTCGTGCCGGACATGTACGTGCTCGGCAAGGCGCTGGGCGGTGGTGTGGTGCCGGTGTCGGCGGTGGTCTCGTCGCAGGACGTGCTCGGGGTGTTCCGGCCCGGTGAGCACGGTTCGACATTCGGCGGCAATCCCCTGGCCTGCGCGGTCGCGCTGGAGGTCATCGCGATGCTCCGCACCGGCGAGTTCCAGCAGCGGGCGACCGAGCTGGGCGAGCACCTGCACCAGGAGCTGCGGCTGCTGGTGGGCGGCGGCGCGGTGGAGGAGGTGCGCGGCCGCGGGCTGTGGGCGGGGGTCGACATCGCTCCGAGCCACGGCACGGGCCGGGAGATCTCCGAGAAGCTGATGGGCCGCGGGGTGCTGGTCAAGGACACCCACGGCTCGACGATCCGGATCGCCCCGCCGCTGGTGATCAGCAAGGAGGACCTGGACTGGGGCCTCGAACAGCTCCGCGCCGTCCTGCGCGGCTGATCCCCGCACCCGCTCGCCGGGCAGGCCCGGGGCCTGTCCGGCGGCCCGCCCTGGCAGACTCCGTCCCGTGAGACCTGACCTGACACTGCTGCGGGACCTGGTCGAAGGGGCACCGGGCTTCGGCCGCGGGCCCGCGTCCGCCGTACCGGAGGCACTGATCCGCGAGGCCGAGGCCCGCGTCGGCCCGCTGCCGCCGTCGTACCGCTGCTCCTCCACCGTGCGCTGCCAGTCGGGGCGCGGCCGCATGGTGCGGCGTTCCATGCCGGTCAGCCGCCGCCGGTGCCCGAGCAGCCGAAGCCGCCGCGTTCGACCGCGGACTTGTTGAAACTGCCGCCCTGCACCTTGCCGTTCTTGCTGCTGCCGCCGTAGTAGTACGAACCCTTGCCGTCGCTCTTCTTGCACTCGTAGCTCGGCAGTCTGTCCTGGGTCAGCGGGTCGACGCACCGCTTGTCCGGCTCCGAACCGCAGGAGGTGATCATCGCCGCGAGCACTCCCATGCCGCCGAGCACCACGGTGCTCGACCTCAGCCTGCGTGTTGCCATGTTTCCGTCTCCCCCGCCATACGAATCAAGCCAGTGTGGCCATTCGTCAGATCAAAGGGCCGCCGGGTGCGGCTGGAAGCGGGGACACCGAACGTCCCCAAGTAGAGTCCCCCTGTGCTTCTCGGGATGATCTGCGCGCTCGGCGCCGCCGTCTGCTTCGGTACCGCCTCGGTCCTCCAGGCCGTCGCCGCGCGGGCCGCCGCCGAGCCGGGGTCGGACGCGGGGGTCGATCCGGCGCTGCTGCTGCGCGCCCTTCGCCAGTGGCGATACATCGCCGGACTCGCCCTGGACGGCTGCGGTTTCGTCCTCCAGATCGTCGCCCTGCGCGCGCTGCCGATCTACGCGGTGGGCGCGGCGCTGGCCGCGAGTCTCGCGGTGACCGCGGTGGCCGCCGCCCGGCTGCTGAAGGTGCGGCTGAGCGCCGTCGAGTGGTCCGCGGTCGGCGTCGTCTGCGCCGGCCTCGGCATGCTGGGGCTCGCCTCCGGCGGTGAGGGCCACGGCACCGGTTCGGCGGCCCTGGGCTGGTGGATGCTGGGGATCGCCCTCGGTGTTCTGCTGATCGGCGCCGCGGCCGGGCGGCTCCCGGAGAAGCCGCGGGCGCTCGTGCTGGGTCTCGGCGCGGGATGCGGCTTCGGGGTGGTGGAGGTCACGGTCCGGCTGATCGACGACGTGTCGCCGTCGGCGCTGCTCGCCAACCCCGCCGCGTACGCGCTGCTGTTGGGCGGCGGTTCGGCGTTCCTGCTGCTCACCTCGGCCCTGCAACGCGGTTCGGTGACGACGGCGACGGCCGGCATGGTGCTCGGCGAGACGATCGGCCCGGCGCTGGTGGGCGTCGTCTGGCTCGGCGACCGCACCCGCGAGGGCCTGGAGTGGCTGGCGGTCGCCGGTTTCGTGGTGGCGGTGGCGGGCGCGCTGGCCCTGGCCCGGTTCGGCGAGGCCCCGGCGGACGCCCCGGATCCGGCCGCCCCCGAACGCATCCAGGGCGCGTAGGACCTCAGGGCAGCACCCGGCAGAGTGCGTCCAGGGCGCCCGCCCAGGCACTGTCGGTGGGTGTTCCGTAGCCGATGACCAGCGCGTCGCGGCCCGGCGCCGCCTCCGGGTGCCGGAAGCGCGAGATCCCCTCCAGCGCCAGCCCCTGCCACGCCGCCGACCGGAGCACCGACGCCTCGCTGCCCTCGGGCAGTTCGAGCACGGCGTGCAGCCCGGCCGCTATGCCGCTGATCCGGACACCGGGGGCCCGCTCCGCCAGTACCGCGACGAGCTGGTCGCGGCGGCGCCGGTAGTGCAGCCGCATCGAGCGCACATGACGGTCGTACGCGCCCGACGCGATGAACTCCGCGAGCGTCAGCTGGTCCAGCGCGCTGGACGACCAGTCGCTCATCCCCTTGGCCTCGGACACCTCCCCCACCAGCGCCTCCGGCAGCACCATCCACCCCAGGCGCAGCCCGGGTGCCAGCGACTTGCTCGTCGTGCCCAGGTGCACCACGCGTTCGGGGTCGAGGCCCTGGAGCGCGCCGACCGGCTGCCGGTCGTAGCGGAACTCGCCGTCGTAGTCGTCCTCCAGGATCAGCCCGCCCGTGCCGCGCGCCCAGTCCACGGCCGCGGCCCGCCGGTCGGGGTGGAGCGGCACCCCCGTCGGGAACTGGTGCGCGGGCGTCATCAGGACCGCGCCCACGCCGCGCAGACCGGCCAGTTCCCCGGTCCTCGCCCCGAGTCCGTCGACCGGGAGGCAGGGCAGCCGCAGCCCGGCGTCCGTGAGCAGGTTCCAGTGCACGTCCAGTCCGTACGACTCGACGGCCACCTCCCGCACCCGCCGCTTGCGCAGCACCGGCCCCATCAGCTTCAGCGCCTGCACGAAACCGGCGCAGATCATGATCCGTTCCGGGTCCGCGTACACCCCGCGGGCCCGTGCCAGATAGTCGGCGAGCACGGTGCGCAGCTCGATGCGCCCGCGCGGATCGCCGTATCCGAAGGCGTCGTTGGGCGCAGCCGCCAGTGCGCGCCGGGACGCCTTGAGCCAGTCGGCGCGCGGGAACGTCGAGAGGTCGGGCGACCCGCCCAGCAGGTTGTGGGCGGGCCGGGACCGCACCGCCCGCGCCCGCGTGGTCCTGGCGGCCGGGGTGCGCGGCTCGGCCCGCTGCGCCACCCGGGTGCCCGAGCCCTGCCGGGCGGTGAGCCATCCCTCGGCGACCAGTTCCGCGTAGGCGTCGGCGACGGTGTTCCGGGCGATGCCGAGGTCGGCGGCGAGGCCCCGGGACGACGGCAGCCGGGTGCCGGGCACCAGGCGCCCCGTCCGTACGGCCTCGCGCAGGGCGTCCATGAGTCCGGCCCGCAGCCCTGTCGCACCGGTCGTTTCGAGATGCAGGTCGGCACCGAAAGTGGCCCATGAGTCTGTCACAGAAATGGACCATACCGTTGCGCCATCCACCCCGTAACGTCGTAGCCATGACGACGAACGACCACAGCCACCCGACGACCGGCCTCAACCCCGAGCACGCCCCGCGCATGCAGCCCTGGGCCGAGCTGGCCCCCGATGTCTACAAGGCCATGGTCCGGCTGGACGCGGCATCCCGTAAGGGCCTCGACCCGGTCCTGGCGGAGCTGGTGAAGATCCGCGCCTCGCAGCTGAACCACTGCGCGTTCTGCCTCGACATGCACACCAAGGACGCGCTCGCGGCCGGTGAGTCCATCGAGCGGATCGTCCAGCTCAGCGCGTGGGAGGAGTCGCAGCACTTCTACACGCCCAAGGAGATCGCGGCCATCGAGCTGACCGAGGCGGTGACGGTGCTGACCGACGGCTTCGTGCCGGACGAGGTCTGGGAGAAGGCCGCGAAGCAGTTCGACGAGACCGAGCTCGCCCATCTCATCGCCGCGATCACGACGATCAACGCCTGGAACCGCTTCGCCGTGACCACCCGTATGGTCCCCGGTCACTACAAGTCGGGCGACATCAAGCACTGACCCGGCGGGCCTGCCGGGCCGGCCCGGCAAGGCCGTCCCCCCACCCCCCCCCCCCCCCCCCCCCCCCCACGCTCCCCCTCTCCTCTTCCCTTCCCCCCCCCCCTCCCCCCCCCCCCC
>NZ_JBHVWT010000003.1:393544-396029 GCF_042882135.1 Streptomyces sp. NPDC058240 | reverse complement strand
AAAACAACAAACGATGGAAAACGCTCAGATGGAACAACCGGGGTGTCCCCGGGGAATGAAAGGGGGGGGGACACAAAGCATGGACCTGGGGGTCCTGCCGGCCCGCCCCGGCAGGCCCGTACCGCGCACCACCACCGCTCGACACCCCACAGGAGCTCCGCGTGACCGCTTCCGTCCTCCGCGCCCTGCACCACGACCGCACCCCCGGCGACCCGCTGGTCGTCCCCGGGCCGTGGGACGCGGCGAGTGCGCGCGTCTTCGTCGACGCCGGCTTCCCGACGCTGGCCACGCCCAGCGCCGGGGTCGCGGCCTCGCTCGGTTACGAGGACGGGGCGACGCCCGCCGACGAGATGTTCGCGGCCGTGGCCAGGATCGTGCGCGCCGTGCCGGCCTCCGTGCCCGTCTCGGCGGACATCGAGGCGGGTTACGGACTGGCGCCGAAGGAACTCGTGGAGCGGCTCCTCGACGCCGGAGCCGTCGGCTGCAATCTGGAGGACTCCGCCGACGGCGCCCTCCTCGACGCCCAGCGGCAGGCGGACCGGCTCGCGGAGGTGCGGGCGGTCGCGGGCGACGCGCTCTTCGTCAACGCCCGCGTCGACACGTACGTCCGAGGCGTCCCCGACGGCACGGACCCGGAGACGGAGACGGTCCGCCGCGCACTGCTGTACGTGGCGGCGGGTGCGGACTGCGTCTATCCGATCATGGCCCCGCCCGAGGCGCTGCCCGCACTGGCCGCCGCCGTCCCGGCCCCGCTCAACGCCTTGGCGCGGCCGGACGGCCCGACCCCGCGCCGGCTGGGCGAGCTGGGCGCCACCCGGATCACCTTCGGCCCCGGGCTGCAGCGCCGGGCCATGGCTGCCGTGCGCGAGATCGCGGACGAGGTGCTGAGGGGGTAGGCACCGGGGCCGACGTCCTGGGCGGTCAGGCCCGTCTGCCGCCGAAGGCCGCCAGGGTCCGCTCCAGCATCGGCATGGCCCGCACCACGTTGCGGGAGCGGATCAGGGCGTCCCAGGCGGGCTCGAACTTCTTCCAGCCGCCCGAGTACGCCAGGTGCCTGAGCCGTTCGTGCGTGCCCGGCTGGGCGGCCGCACCGCGCCAGATGTTGGACCACCGGTAGAAGTCGCGGTACGCACGCCAGTACCCGTCCTCCAGCCGGCGCGGGGTCATGCCCTTCGGGCGGTACACGACATGGCGGGTGTCGTAGAGGTCCCAGTCCCGGTGGACGATCCGGTCCTCCGCCTCCAGCTGCTTCCACAGACCGGTGGACGGATACGGCGTCATGATGTGGAAGGTGGCCGTCTCGATGCCCTGCTCGACGGCCCACTCCACCGTACGGTCGAAGACGTCCGGACCGTCGTGGTCGAGCCCGAAGACGAAGCTGGCGTTGACCATGACCCCGGCGTCATGGAGCCGGCGGACGGCGGCCGCGTAGTCCTTGCCGATGTTCTGGTCCTTGCGCCGTTCGGCGAGGTTCGCGCTGTTGACGGTTTCGAAGCCGACGAACAGGCTGCGCAGCCCCGCGTCCACGGCGCGCTCCAGCAGATCCGGCTGGAGGACGGACTTCACCGTGCCGGCGGCCTGCCAGAGCCGCCCCATTCCCGCCATCCCGTCGAAGAGCGCCTCGGCGAAGCGCCGGTTGCCGAGCAGATGGTCGTCGAGGAAGTACAGATGGCGGCCGGGCAGCCGCTCGATCTCGGCGAGCGCGTCGTCCACGGCCTGGGTGTAGAAGGACTTCCCGCCCTCGAAGAAGGCGTCCTTGTAACAGAAGTCGCAGTGGTGCGGGCAGCCGCGCGAGACGACGATCGAGTTCGGCACGAGGTAGAGCTGCCGCTTGATCAGGTCGCGCCGTACGGGCGGCAGTCCGGCCAGGGTGCGCAGCTTCGAGTCGTACCGGCGGCCCGGCACCCCGTCGCGGAACTCCTTGAGGAAGAGCGGCCAGGTGTCCTCGCCCGGCCCGGTGAAGATCGTGTCGGCGTGGGCGGCGGCCTCGTCCGGGAGCGAGGTCACATGGAGGCCGCCCATGGCGACGTGGACGCCGCGGGCGCGGAAGTGGTCGGCGATCTCGTAGCCGCGCCGGGCGGAGGTGATGTACGGCTGGACGACCAGGAGATCGGGGCTGTCGAGCGCCTCTATGTCGACCCGCTCGACGTGTTCGTCGAGGAGCGTCACCTCGTCGTCCGCATCGAGGTACCCGGCGAGGGTCGCCAGGCCGAGCGGCGGGAAGAGCGAGTACTTGATGGGCCTGAACAGCGGGCTGGTCGCCTCTGTCAGGGCCGGAAGAATCATCGTCACGCGCATGACAGCCCAGACTCGGGAGGGGGTGCGGTCAGTTCCCGGCCGGGGCCGCGTGCCGACGCCGTCGGCCCCCGCAGCGGGTGTTTTCCGGGGAGGAAGGGGGCACGTGGAAAGGCGGGCGGAGCAGAGCAGGCCAAACTCGCGAAACTCATTGTGTTTCTCGGTGGGGTCCCTTACTCACGTGTTGATG
>NZ_JBHVWT010000003.1:334858-393534 GCF_042882135.1 Streptomyces sp. NPDC058240 | reverse complement strand
GTAAGGGCCGAAAGACCCACCTCCCCGCGAGGACCAGCCAGGCTTGGGGGGGGGGTTCGTCCGTTCCCCGCCGGGGGTCTTGCACAAACGCTCCCCCCCCCGGCAGGGGGTGCTGCGGGGGCCGACGGGGTACGCGTGGAAGGGCGTACGGATCAGATCAGGCCGAGCTCGCGAACCGCGTCGCGCTCCTCGGTGAGCTCCTTCACCGACGCGTCGATGCGCGCACGGGAGAAGTCGTTGATGTCCAGGCCCTGGACGATCTCGTACTTGCCGTCCTTCGTGGTGACCGGGAAGGACGAGATGATGCCCTCGGGCACGCCGTAGGAGCCGTCCGACGGGATGCCCATGGAGGTCCAGTCGCCCGCGGCGGTGCCGTTGACCCAGGTGTGCACGTGGTCGATGGCGGCGTTGGCGGCGGAGGCGGCCGAGGACGCGCCACGGGCCTCGATGATCGCGGCGCCGCGCTTGGCGACGGTCGGGATGAAGGTGTCGGCCAGCCACGCCTCGTCGTTGACGAGCTCGGCGGCGTTCTTGCCGGCGATCTCCGCGTGGAAGATGTCGGGGTACTGGGTCGCCGAGTGGTTGCCCCAGATCGTCAGCTTCTTGATGTCGGAGACGGCGGCACCGGTCTTGGCGGCCAGCTGCGAGATCGCGCGGTTGTGGTCGAGGCGGGTCATCGCGGTGAAGCGCTCGGCCGGTACGTCCGGGGCCGCGGCCTGCGCGATGAGCGCGTTGGTGTTGGCCGGGTTGCCGACGACGAGGACCTTGATGTCGTCCGCGGCGTTGTCGTTGATGGCCTTGCCCTGCGGCTTGAAGATGCCACCGTTGGCGGAGAGCAGGTCACCGCGCTCCATGCCCTTGGTACGCGGGCGGGCGCCGACGAGCAGGGCGACGTTGGCACCGTCGAACGCCTTGTTGGCGTCGTCGGTGATCTCGATGCCGCGCAGCAGCGGGAAGGCGCAGTCGTCGAGCTCCATCGCGGTGCCCTCGGCGGCCTTCAGGCCCTGCGGGATCTCCAGGAGACGCAGGTTGACCGGCACGTCCGGGCCGAGCAGGTGGCCGGAGGCGATGCGGAAGAGCAGCGCGTAGCCGATCTGGCCGGCTGCGCCGGTCACGGTGACATTCACGGGAGTGCGGGTCATGGCGATCTCCGTTAGACAGCTGGCGGTGGGGGTTCCTGGCCCCTGGTGCTGGACATCCCTGAATCTTGATGTGAAGAGATATCCAGCGATCAGGCTATCCGACCCGGAACCTCCCGGCCGCCCTGCCCCCTGTGGCACCGCACACAACCCGTCACACAGCGCTCACCCGGCCGAATCCCGGTCGCCCGGGAGGCGGCGGCCCGGTGGCGGCGCCCGTACGGCCTGCGGTCAGCGCCCCGGCCCGGATCTCCGTTGCCTGACGATCACACGGTGGCGGAATGGTCACTTCCGTGCCACAGGCCGCAGGCATCTCTTGAACCGGCCTCACCCCGTCGACCAGGCTGAAGTCCGGACGGGGCAAGGCCGCTCAAGTCACCGCATTCCGGGGCGTTTACGTTCCGGTGAGCCCCGATACCGGTGTCCGTCCCTTCTCGGGGGAGGGGACGGGCACCGCCTCCGAGCGGTGCACCGGGCCGTGCGGGCGGGCTCAGCGGATGGTGAAGTGGACCGCCTGTTCCAGGAACGGAATGTCCAGCCACGGCTTGGGCTGCGCCACCAGCGCGAGCATCACGATGAGGAAGCCGAGCAGCCCGTACGTCACCAGGTCGGTGAAGCGGGAACGTACCGCCAGCATGCCCACCGACGGCACCACGAGCCGCAGCACCGCGCCGCCGATGAGGGCGGCGCCGATGAGCATCGTGCCGACCCGGAAGGCCTCGGCGAACGGATCGACCGCCACGATCAGCAGCCCGATCCCGGCCGTGCAGAGCACGGCGAGCAGCGGCCACTGACGGGCCGGGGCGGGTGCGTTCCCGGACGCGGCCCGGCCACCGCCCTCGGGGCGGGCGGTGTCCCGGGTGAGCGACGGAAACCGCCGCGACGGCCGCGTACCGCCTGCCGCCGCCTCACCGGCGGCGCCGTCACGGGTCGCGGCCACGGCCTGATCCGAGGCGGTCTCGCCCGAAGCCCCCTCGTCCGCAACCTCGTGCGCCGTCCCCTCGTCCGCGGTCTCGTCCGCAGTCCCCTTGTCGGCCGTCCCCTCGTCCGCCGTCGCTTCATCCGCGCCCGGCGCGTCGGCGCGCGGCGGCACCGCGGACGGGCCGTCCGCCTCGGCGGCCGGGTCGGCCGGACTCGTACCAGCACCCATGGGGTTCCTTCCGGATCGGGTCGGCCGGCTCAGACGGCGGTGGCCGCGTCGCGCTCGGCCGCCTCGACCACGTTGACGAGCAGCTGGGCGCGGGTCATCGGGCCGACACCACCGGGGTTCGGGGAGATCCAGGCCGCGACCTCGGCCACGCCCGGGTGGACGTCCCCGACGATCTTGCCGTTCTCGTCCCGGCTGACGCCGACGTCGAGCACGGCGGCGCCCGGCTTCACGTCCTCGGGCTTGATGATGTGCGGCACCCCGGCGGCGGCGACGATGATGTCGGCCTGCCTGAGGTGGGCGGAGAGGTCACGCGTACCGGTGTGGCACTGGGTGACGGTGGCGTTCTCGGACTTACGGGTCAGCAGCAGCGGGATGGAACGGCCGATGGTGACACCGCGGCCGACGACCACGACATGCGCCCCGTTGATCTCCACGTCGTGGTGGCGGAGCAGCTGGACGACGCCCTGCGGGGTGCAGGGCAGCGGGCCCGTCTCGTTGAGCACGAGCCGGCCGAGGCTCATCGGGTGGAGGCCGTCGGCGTCCTTGGCCGGGTCCATCAGCTCCAGGACGCGGTTGGTGTCGATCCCCTTGGGGAGGGGGAGCTGCACGATGTACCCCGTGCACTCGGGGTTGGCGTTGAGCTCCCGTACGACGTCCTCGATCTCCTCCTGGGTGGCGGTGTCGGGGAGTTCGCGCTGGATGGAGCCGATGCCGACCTGTGCGCAGTCACGGTGCTTGCCGTTCACGTACCACCGGCTGCCCGGGTCGTCCCCGACGAGCAGGGTTCCCAGGCCAGGGGTGATGCCCTGTGCCTTGAGGGCCGCCACGCGGACGGTGAGATCGGACTTGATCGCGGCTGCGGTGGCCTTGCCATCGAGAATCTGGGCAGTCATGTCCCCATACTCGCGGATGACCCCGCCCGCATACCAATTCCGGGTGCCGGGGGCGTACCCGATGTTGCACTTGCGCAACATCCATCGTCGCGGCTGGACAAACTTACATTCTACTTATAACGATTATGGCCGCAGTGCCGCAGAAGTACCGGGGGGCGGACCACTGACTCTTCTTTCCTCCGTGCGGCCGCATCGTCCCCGCACGCACGTTGGAGGAACGCCCAGATGAGTTTCGGCGACCCGAACCCGAATCCGAACAACCCGTACGGCCAGCAGCCGAACCAGCCGCCGCAGGGCCAGCCCGGTTACGGCTACCCGCAGCAGCCGCCGCAGGGCGTACCGCCGCAGGGTCAGCCGGGCTACGGCTACCCGCAGCAGGGCCAGCCGCCGCAGGGTCAGCCGGGTTACGGCTACCCGCAGCAGGCGCCGGGCACCCTCCAGGCCAACAACGGGTACATCAACGTCCCGGTCCTGGGCACCGTCCAGGTCGCCTCGATGGGCCGCCGCCTCGGCGCGCGCTGCATCGACGCGGCGGTCATCGGTGTCCTCTACGGCATCCTCAGCGCGATCGGCCTGGCCGGTGCGATGGGCATAGCGAAGAGCGCCGACGACTGCGGCGACTACATGGACCCCGGTTACCAGTCCTGCGTGAACGACGCGAGCAGCGGCATCATCGCCACCATGCTCGGCATGATCCTGATCTTCGGTCTGATCACGCTGCTCTACGAGTGGCTGATGATCTCGCTGCTCGGCTCGACCCTCGGCAAGATGGCCCTCGGCGTGAAGGTCGTCAAGGAGAACACCGGCCTGAACCCGGGCCTCGGCGCCGGGTTCATCCGCTGGATCATCCCGATCGTCGGCGTGTTCCTCTGCTACATCGGCGCGCTCCTCGTCTACCTCTCGCCGTTCTTCGACAACTCCGGGAAGCTGCAGGGCTGGCACGACCGTGCCGCCGGCACCCTGGTCATCAAGAAGTAACGCGCACCGCGCACGACACGAAGGGCCGGAACTCCTCGCGGAGTTCCGGCCCTTCGTGCTGGGGAACCGTCAGTGGAAGAAGTGCCGCGTACCCGTGAAGTACATCGTCACGCCCGCCTTCTTCGCGGCCTCGACGACCAGCTCGTCACGGACCGAACCGCCGGGCTGGGCCACGGCCTTGACGCCCGCGGCGGTCAGGATCTCCAGCCCGTCCGGGAACGGGAAGAACGCGTCGGAGGCGGCGTACGCACCGCGCGCCCGCTCCTCGCCCGCCCGCTCGACGGCCAGCTTCGCGGAGTCGACGCGGTTGACCTGGCCCATGCCGACGCCGACCGAGGCGCCGTCCTTGGCGAGCAGGATCGCGTTGGACTTGACCGCGCGACAGGCCTTCCAGGCGAAGGCGAGCTCCTTCAGCTCGTCCGCGGTCAGGGCCTCACCGGTGGCGAGGGTCCAGTTGGCCGGGTCGTCGCCCTCGGCCTGGAGGCGGTCGGTGACCTGGAGCAGCGCGCCGCCGTCGATCGGCTTGACCTCGACCGGGGCGGTCGGGGCGTCGGGGCAGCGCAGCACGCGGATGTTCTTCTTGCGGGCCAGGATCTCGACCGCGCCGTCCTCGTACGCCGGGGCGACGATGACCTCGGTGAAGATCTCCGCGACCTGCTCGGCCATGGCGACGGTCACCGGGCGGTTGACGGCGATGACACCGCCGAAGGCCGACAGCGGGTCGCAGGCGTGCGCGTTGCGGTGCGCCTCGGCGACGTCGTCGGCGATCGCGATGCCGCACGGGTTGGCGTGCTTGATGATCGCGACGCACGGCTCGGCGTGGTCGTACGCGGCCCGGCGCGCGGCGTCGGTGTCCGTGTAGTTGTTGTACGACATCTCCTTGCCGTGCAGCTGCTCCGCCTCGGCCAGGCCGCCGGCGCCGGAGGTGTACAGCGCGGCGGGCTGGTGCGGGTTCTCGCCGTACCGCAGGACGTTCTTCCGCTCGTACGTCGTGCCGAAGAAGTCGGGGAAGCCCGAGTCGTCGGCGGCGGCGTAGTCGTCCGCGAACCAGGAGGCCACGGCCACGTCGTACGCGGCGGTGTGCTGGAACGCCTCGGCGGCCAGGCGCTTGCGGGCGGTCAGGTCGAAGCCGCCCGCCTTGACCGCGGCGAGGACGTCGGCGTACCGCTCGGGGCTGGTGACGACGGCCACGGACGGGTGGTTCTTCGCGGCGGCGCGGACCATGGACGGGCCGCCGATGTCGATCTGCTCCACGCACTCGTCGGCGGAGGCGCCGGAGGCGACGGTCTCCTTGAACGGGTAGAGGTTGACGACCACCAGGTCGAACGGCTCCACGCCCAGCTCGGCGAGCTGCTCGCGGTGGGCGTCCAGACGGAGGTCGGCGAGGATGCCGGCGTGAACGCGCGGGTGCAGCGTCTTGACGCGGCCGTCGAGGCACTCGGGGAAGCCGGTGAGCTCCTCGACCTTGGTGACCGGGACCCCGGCGGCGGCGATCTTCCCGGCGGTGGAGCCGGTGGAGACGAGCTCGACACCCGCCTCGTGCAGACCGCGGGCGAGGTCCTCCAGCCCCGTCTTGTCGTAGACACTGACCAGGGCGCGGCGGATGGGCTTATTCACCGACATGACCGAGATGAACCTTTCGTCCCTCAATGCGATAGCCGTCACGGGCGAGCCGCCCCACGGCCTCGACGAGCAGCTTGCGCTCGATTTCCTTGATGCGTTCGTGGAGAGCGGCTTCGCCCTCCGCCGTGTCCTCCTCGGTCACCTCGACCACGCCCTGCGCGATGATCGGACCGGTGTCGACGCCGTCGTCGACGAAGTGGACGGTGCACCCGGTGACCTTCACGCCGTGCGCGAGCGCGTCACGCACCCCGTGGGCACCGGGAAAGCTGGGGAGCAGGGCGGGGTGGGTGTTGATGAACCGGCCGCCGAACCGGGCGAGGAACTCCTTGCCCACGATCTTCATGAACCCCGCGGACACCACGAGGTCCGGGCGGTACCCGGCCGTCTCGGCCGCGAGTGCCGCGTCCCATTCCTCACGGGTGGCATGGTCCTTGACCCTGCACACGAAGGTCGGCAGTCCGGCGCGCTCCGCCCGTTCCAGGCCGACGATGCCGGATCGGTCCGCGCCGACCGCGACGATCTGTGCGCCGAAGCCCTCGGGGTCGTCACCGATGGCGTCGAGCAGGGCTTGAAGGTTCGTACCCGAACCGGAGACCAGCACGACCAGGCGTGCCGGGGCGGTGGAGGGGGGCGGGGAGGCCACGGCTGGGCCCTTTCTCGCGTGGTGAAGCAGAGCGACGCTGATTTGTATGGTCGTACGAAAGAACTGAGCCCCTCGATACGGGGAACTCTACGAACCAGCCGACCGTCAGCAACGATACCGGCACCTCCGGGGACCCCCACGGGACGGGGGTGGGCGGCCGCCGGCCCGGCTCCGTGACGGAGGAGCGGGTCCGGGTGACGGATATCGGCCGTTCGGGCCCCGCTCCCAGCTTTCGGCCCCTCCTGGCCGGGAGGTAGCGTCAGGGGACAGCGAACCGTCCGCAGGGCGGAAATGACGAGATGGGGAAGACGTTCACCACATGCCGGACCGACGCCGCCGCACCGCCTTCCGCCAGCCGCTGCCCGAGCGGACCTCACTGCTGATGCGGGAACGCCAGTCCCCCACGGGCTCTTCCTCTTCTTCCTCCTCCTCTTCCGGCCAGGGGGACGACAACCCGTTCGCCGCGCCGCCCGAGAACCGGCCCGACCAGCCCTGGCAGCCCCGCCGCCCCTCGAACACCGGAAACGGCAACGGGAACGGCCAGGGCAACGGCGACGGCGACGGATCCCCCGAGGGCGGCTCCTCCGACGACCGGCCGGTCTGGGGCGGCCAGTGGAGCAGCCGGCAGCCCGGTCGCCAGAGCGGCGGCTTCGGCGGCCGCCCCGGAGGCCAGAGCGGGTCGAACGGCCAGGGCGGGCCCGAGGGCAGCCCCGGCGGGCTGCGCTGGGACCCGACCGACCCTGCCCAGCGCCGCGCGCGCTACGCGCTGCTGTCCGGCATGTGGGCCTTCTTCTTCGCGCTCTTCGACTTCCCGGAGATCGCCCTGCTGCTCGGCGCGCTCGCCGTGTACTGGGCGATCAGCTCGCTCCGGTCGAAGCCGAAGAGCGCGTCCGCCACGGCGGCCGAGGGCTCCGGCCAGGCGTCCGGCCCGGCTCGGGCATCCGGTCCCGCCCAGGCGCCGGGTTCCGCTCCGGCGCCCGGATCCGTACGCGGCACCCCCGCGGCCCCGAGCGGCGGCAGGCAGCAGACCACGGCCGCGGTCAGCGGTCTGGTGACGGCGCTGCTCGCGCTCTCGATCGTCGCGACGACCTTTACGGTGCAGCTGGTCTACCGCGACTACTACACCTGCGTGAACGACGCCCTGACCAAGGCCGGGCAGCTGTCCTGCAACGACCAGCTGCCGAAGCCGCTGGAGCCCTTCTTCGGCGTCAAGAACTAGGGTCTTCCGTCCCGGACGGCCCGGCCTCCTCCGGCCGGGCCGTCCGCTCGTGCCAGGGGCCGGTCGGCAGGAAGTCGTACGGCGCGAGGCCCTCGTCCGGGGCGGGCATGCGGGCGGCGGGCGCCGCGGGCGCCGACGCGGTGCCGACCGCGAGGGAAGCCGCGACGGGCGTGCTCTCCGGGGAGCCCGCCGACGGCGCGGACTCGTCTCCCGGCACCGGCCCGGCAGCCTCGTCGCCGCCCCGGCGTCCCGAGCGCTGCCACCACCGCCGACCACCACTGCTCGACTCCGGCGACGCCTCCCCGGATTCGGACACCGACTCCCCCTCCGCGGCCTTCCCCGGCGCCGCGACGCCGGATGCCCCGGCCACGTACGCCGCTTCCTCCCCCTCCGCCGTCACCGGCACCGCGCCCACCCGCCACCATGCGACCCCGCCGCGCTCCCGCAGCCGCCAGGCCCGGAGCAGCAGCGCCCCGGGGACGCCGAGCAACGCCGTCCACACCAGAGCCGCCGCACCCGTGAGCCACCACACCGGCCCGAACTCCGCCAGCGCCCGGGTGCCGAGCGGACCCCCGGCCGCCGCCGCCAGCACCGCCGTGCCGGCCCCGCACCCCACCGCCCCCAGGGCGGCCGCCAGCGCGGTCTCCCGCAGGCTCCACGCCTCCTCGGGCGCGGCGTGCGAGGGTGCGGCCCCCCGTACCGTGAACCAGGCGACCGTCACCCCGGCCGCGACCGGCACCGCGACGGCCGACCAGTTCAGGGCCGTTCCCGGGCCCGCGGCGGGCACCGCGGCCAGCAACGGGAAGCCGGGCAGCGCCGGGCGCCCCGAGAAGGCGAGCGGGGTGACCGTGGACGCCGTACCGAGGGCGAAACCCGGCCCGAGTCCGTACGCCGCACCCCATACCGCCGCGTTCGGCACCAGCACCAGCGCGAGCAGGAACACCGCGACCCGGCCCGCCCAGTCGCCCGAGAGCTGGACGAACGAGTGCTGGGCGGGTTGCGCATGCCACACCAGCGCCACCGCGACGAGCAGCGCCCCGCCGCCGAGCAGTACCGTCACCCCGGCCGCCGCCGACCGGCACACCGTCCCCGCGCACTCCCTGAACCGGCTGCGCCCCAGCGCCTCGTGCAGGCTCACCGGCGCCCAGGACGGCAGCGGCCCGACCGGGCGCCCGGCCGCCGTCCAGACCCCGGCCGCCGCCGCTCCCGCCACCACGACGGCCGACGGGAAGAGCAGCGACGGCGGGTGCACGGAGAGCGGACCGTCCCACCCGTAGCACGCGACAGCTGCCCCGACCAGCAGATATCCACCGACGACCATGACGAACGCGCCCTCCGCGGCGAGTGCCGGACGCTCTTCGTCCGACACCAGGGCGTCCCGCGCCGCACGGTGCACCAGCCACACCGGGACCACGGCGAGCAGCAGCGGAACGAGGCCCACCGGGGCGGGGACCCCGCTGAGCGTGTCGGCCCTGATCAGCTCGGCGCCGTGGGCGAGCAGCCAGAGCCCGGCCGCCGCATGGAACGCACCGCCGATACTGCTGTCGGACGTCGGGGAGCTGATCCACAGCGCCAGGACGAGGACGGCGATCGAGCCCAGTCCCAGCCCGGCCGCAACCGCTCCACGCAGAAGGGCGAAGGCCAGCACGGCGGACCGGCCCTGCTCTGCCGACAACGATGGGCTGTTTTCGGTCACTTGGGTCAC
This sequence comes from Streptomyces sp. NPDC058240, assembly GCF_042882135.1. Lineage (NCBI taxonomy): Bacteria > Bacillati > Actinomycetota > Actinomycetes > Kitasatosporales > Streptomycetaceae > Streptomyces > Streptomyces sp. NPDC058240. The sequence goes on along the minus strand of NZ_JBHVWT010000003.1, from coordinate 384,184 downwards.
AGGGCAATGTTCCCAACGACACGCTCTTATTCCGCGTAACGGGCGAATGGCCGCTGTGTCGCTCAATATGCGTTTATGTACTTTTCTACCCGGTGCAGCTCCGCGGGGGGTCCTTCATGACGCAGGGTTCGACCGATACGGCCTCTGCTCATCCGCTCCCCTCCCCCAAGGAGCGGCGCAGACTGCGTGAGGCGAAGTCGCTGAGTGAAGAGCAGGTCGCGACGGCCGTGGGCGTCACCCGTGCGACGGTCCGGTCCTGGGAGACCGGCCGCACCACGCCCCGGGGGCGGAAACGTGAGGCATACGCCAGGCTGATCAACGGTGGCCGGACGAACCCTCAGGCCACACCGCCGAGCGCCCGGACCAAACCGGCCGCTCCGAACACCCGGCCGAAGGCCGCCGTCAAACGTGCGGCCCGCCCGACGGCACCGACGTCGGTCGCGAGGCTGTCCAAGCCGGTGACGTCCACGAAACCGCCATCGCGTCCGCCGGCCCCCGTCGAAGCCACCGGGAGCACCGCCATGGCCCCGACCGAGCCCGGCACCACCCCCGATCCGCCCGACGCCTCCGGCGCGTCCGCCACCCGTGGCGCACCGGTGGCAGCGGCGGCCCCCGCCTCCAATGGCGTATCCGTGATGCCCGAATCGGGCCCGGGGGCCGAAGCCGCCGGGCTCTCCCCCGCCGAGGCATTCGATGCTCTGTACCAACACTCCGCCGCCGGCCTCTTCCGCCAGACGTTTCTGCTGACCGGGCGCCGAGGCCTCTCCCGGGAGTCCGTGGCGCGGGCCTACGCGCTGGCCTGGGAGCGCTGGCCGGAGGTCGCGGTGGACCGGGACCCGGTGGGCTGGGTGCGGGCCGCCGCGTACGAGTACGCCATGTCGCCGTGGCACCGCCTGCGCCGCGCCCATCGCCGGCTCGACCCGCCGCCGGCCGAACCGGGTGCGCGCGCCCTGCTCGACGCGCTGCTCGAACTGCCGCCCTCGTACCGCCGCACCCTGCTGCTCTACGACGGCGTCGGCCTGGATCTGCCGGAGACGGCGGCGGAGACGGAGGCGAGCACCCCGGCGGCGGCGGGCCGGTTGACGAACGCCCGCGCCGCGGTCGCCGGGCGGCTGCCCGAGCTGGCGGAGCCCTCGACGCCCACCGAGCAGTCGGCGCTCCTGAACGAGCGGCTCGGCGCGCTCGCGTCGGCCCAGCCCGCCGAATCGCTCCCCTCGCCCCTCGTGATCCGCACGGACAGCGAGCGCAAGGCCCAGCTGTGGACCCGGGCGGCCGTCTCCTTCACGGTGCTGATCATCGGCCTGACGCTGTTCACGCTGGCGACGGCCCCGACGCGGTACGAAACCCCGGAGTCACCCGCCCAACAGGTCGGCGGGGTGCCTCCGCGAGGTGGTCCGCAGAAGCTGACGCCGCAGGACCTGAAGCTGCAGACGAAGCTCCACGGCGAGCTCGTACGGGGTCCGGCACGGCTGACCCCCGGGGCCGGCTGAACGAACGGGCCCGCCGTTCCGCACGGACGCAACGGCGAAATGCAGAAACGGCGCGGGTCCGTACCCCTGATCGGGTACGGACCCGCGCCGTCTGTGCGGTGACGCGATACTGCGGTGCTGCTCCGGCGCGGTGGAGCGATCAGGCGCCGAGGATCTCGCGGGCCAGCTTGGCGGTCTCGGTCGGCGTCTTGCCGACCTTGACGCCGGCGGCCTCGAGGGCCTCCTTCTTCGCCTGGGCGGTGCCGGAGGAGCCGGAGACGATGGCGCCGGCGTGGCCCATGGTCTTGCCCTCGGGGGCGGTGAAGCCCGCGACGTAGCCGACGACCGGCTTGGTGACGTTGGCCTTGATGAAGTCGGCCGCACGCTCCTCGGCGTCGCCGCCGATCTCGCCGATCATCACGATCAGGTCGGTCTCGGGGTCGGCCTCGAACGCCGCGAGGGCGTCGATGTGCGTCGTACCGATGACCGGGTCGCCACCGATGCCGACGGCGGACGAGAAGCCGATGTCACGGAGCTCGTACATCATCTGGTAGGTCAGCGTGCCGGACTTGGACACGAGACCGATGCGGCCGGGCTTGGTGATGTCGCCCGGGATGATGCCGGCGTTGGACTGGCCGGGGGTGATCAGGCCGGGGCAGTTCGGGCCGATGATCCGGGTTTTGTTGCCCTTCGAACCGGCGTACGCCCAGAAGGCGGCCGAGTCGTGGACGGCGATGCCCTCGGTGATGACGACCGCGAGGGGGATCTCGGCGTCGATCGCCTCGACGACGGCGGCCTTCGCGAAGGCCGGCGGCACGAAGAGGACGGACACGTTCGCGCCGGTCTTCTCCATCGCCTCGGCGACGGAGCCGAAGACGGGTACCTCGGTACCGTCGAAGTCGACGGAGGTGCCGGCCTTGCGCGGGTTCACGCCGCCGACGATGTTGGTGCCGTCACCGAGCATGAGCTTGGTGTGCTTCATGCCGGTGGCACCGGTCATCCCCTGGACGATGACCTTGCTGTCCTTGGTGAGGAAGATTGCCATGGTGTTGGAGTCCCTCGTCCCTTACTTCGCAGCCGCGGCGAGCTCGGCGGCCTTGTCGGCCGCGCCGTCCATGGTGTCCACGCGCTGAACCAGCGGGTGGTTGGCGTCGGAAAGGATCTTGCGACCCAGCTCCGCGTTGTTGCCGTCGAGGCGCACGACCAGCGGCTTGGTGACTTCCTCACCCTTGGACTTGAGCAGCGCGAGCGCCTGGACGATGCCGTTGGCGACCTCGTCGCACGCGGTGATGCCACCGAAGACGTTGACGAAGACGGACTTGACGTCCGGGTCGCCGAGGATGATCTCCAGGCCGTTCGCCATGACCTCGGCGGAGGCGCCGCCACCGATGTCGAGGAAGTTGGCGGGCTTCACGTTGCCGTGGTTCTCACCGGCGTACGCGACGACGTCCAGGGTCGACATGACCAGACCGGCGCCGTTGCCGATGATGCCGACCTCGCCGTCCAGCTTGACGTAGTTGAGGTTCTTGGCCTTGGCGGCAGCCTCGAGCGGGTTGGCTGCGGCCTTGTCCTCGAGAGCCTCGTGCTCGGGCTGACGGAAGTCGGCGTTCTCGTCGAGAGACACCTTGCCGTCCAGCGCGAGGATGTCGCCGGAGGCGACCTTGGCGAGCGGGTTCACCTCGACGAGGAGCGCGTCCTCGGCGACGAAGGTGTCCCACAGCGTCACCAGGACCTCGGCGACCTTCTCGGCGACCTCGGCCGGGAACTTCGCCTGGGCGACGATCTCGCGGGCCTTCTCGATGTCGACGCCGTCGACGGCGTTGACCGGGACCTTCGCGAGGGCCTCGGGGGTCTTCTCCGCGACCTCCTCGATGTCCATGCCGCCCTGCACCGAGGCCATGGCCAGGAAGGTGCGGTTGGTGCGGTCGAGGAGGTACGAGACGTAGTACTCCTCAAGAATCTCCGGCGCGGTCTCGGCGATCATCACCTTGTGGACCGTGTGGCCCTTGATGTCCATGCCGAGGATGTCGGTCGCGCGGGCGACCGCCTCGTCGGGGGTGGCGGCCAGCTTGACGCCGCCGGCCTTGCCGCGGCCGCCGACCTTCACCTGCGCCTTGACGACCGACTTGCCGCCCAGCCGCTCGGTCGCCTCGCGGGCTGCCTCAGGCGTGTCGATGACTTCACCGGCCAGCACCGGTACACCGTGCTTGGCGAAGAGGTCCCTCGCCTGGTACTCGAACAGGTCCACGCGCGTCCGTCCCTTAATCAATGGTCTCGCGGTTCGTTTTCTGCGTGGGCGTGCCGCGAGGGGCAACGTGACTGCTCTGTCACTAGGAAGGCGCACACGGTGACCCGGGGTACGCGGCATGTCCATCTCGCAGGTTATCCCCGAGCTCCGCAGGACCCTAAATCGCAGATCACACCTGAGCGGTGATTACGGTCACAGATCACGTCGGTGGCCGTGCGGCGGTGGGCGGAACGGCACCGTGTCACCGGTGGGCCTCCTTGTCCGGTACGGGAAGCGGCCGCTTCTCGATGGCCGCCGCCATCACCTCCGGGAAGAGGTCGGGGGTGCACGCGAAGGCCGGTGCGCCCAGGGCCCCGAGTGCCGCCGCGTGGTCGCGGTCGTAGGCGGGCGCGCCCTCGTCGGACAGCGCGAGCAGCGTCACGAACTGCACGCCGGAGGCCTTCATCGCGGCGACCCGCTTCAGCATCTCGTTGCGTATTCCGCCCTCGTAGAGGTCGCTGATGAGCACGACCACGGTGTCGGCGGGGCGGGTGATCCTCGACTGGCAGTAGGCGAGCGCGCGGTTGATGTCGGTGCCGCCGCCGAGCTGGGTGCCGAAGAGTACGTCCACGGGGTCGTCGAGCTGGTCGGTGAGGTCGACCACCGCCGTGTCGAAGACGACGAGCCTGGTCCGCAGGGTTTGCATGGAGGCCAGCACGGCGCCGAAGACGGAGGCGTAGACGACGGAGGCGGCCATCGACCCCGACTGGTCGATGCAGAGGATCACGTCCTTCTTCACGGATCGGGCCGCCCGCCCGTAGCCGATGAGCCGTTCGGGGACGACGGTGCCGTACTCGGGGAGGTAGTTCTTGAGGTTGGCCCGGATGGTGCGGTCCCAGTCGATGTCGTGGTGACGGGGCCGGTTGATCTTCGCCGAGCGGTCCAGCGCGCCGGTGAGCGTGGCCCGGGTGCGGGCGGCGAGCCGCTTCTCCAGATCCTCGACGACCTTGCGCACGACCGCTCTCGCGGTCTCCTTCGTCGTCTCGGGCATGGCCTTGTTGAGCGAGAGGAGCGTGCCCACGAGATGGACGTCGGCCTCGACGGCCTCCAGCATCTCCGGTTCGAGGAGCAGTGCGGCGAGACCGAGCCGGTCGATCGCGTCACGCTGCATGACCTGGACGACGGAGCTGGGGAAGTACGTGCGGATGTCGCCGAGCCAGCGGGCCACCGAGGGGGCGGAGGCCCCGAGTCCGGCCGAGCGGCTGTTTCTGCCCCGGCTGCCGGGCTTGCCTCCGTCGCCGTACAGCGCGGTCAGCGCGCCGTCCATCGCGGCGTCGCGGCCGGTGAGGGTGCAGCCGGTGCCCTCCGCGCTGTCCGCGCCCAGGACCAGCCGCCACCGGCGCAGCCGCTCGTCGTTCGCCGGGCCGGACTGCGGGCCGGTGTGCGCCGGGGGTGAAGTGTGGGTGGGGGGTGGTGTGTGGGTCGGGTGCGGTGTGGTGCCGGCCGTGGTCGTGGTCGTGGTCATCCCGTTGCCCCCAGCGGTTCCTTGACGTCCGTGGCTCTCCCGGCCTGCCCGGAAGGGGCGTCGCCGTCCGGGCCCGAATCGTGGTGCAGTCCGAGCAGCAGGCGCAGCACCGGCTCGACCGCGTCGGCACGGGCCTCGTCCAGCCCCGGGCCGAATCCGGCTGTTGTCGTCCCGGATCCCGTGCCGGCGCCGGTGGCTGCCGGTCCCCCGGCGGCCGGGCCTCGGCCCACGAGCTCGCCCAGGGTCCGCCGTACGCCCGCTTCGTACGCCGAGAAGGTGCGCCGCAGCAGCGGCAGTACGTCGGCGAAGAGGTCGGCGGGCACCCCGGTGAGCCAGGCGTCGACCAGACCGAGCAGGCGCTCGTCGTGGACGAGCAGCATGCCTCCGCCGGCGGCTCCGCCGACGAACCCCTCGATCCACGCCGCGGCGTCGGCCGGGGGTGTGCCGGGCGAGAGGGCCAGGCCCATCAGCCGTGCCGCGTCGTCCTCCGCGAGCCGTCCTTCGTCGAGCAGCAGGCGGGTCGCGCGTCCCCGGATGACTCCCGCGACCGTGTCCCGGGCGGCGAGCCTGTGCAGTACGGCTGTCCAGCGCCCGCGCAGTCCGTCCGCGTCCGGGTCGGCGTCGGCCTGAGCGGCACCGGTGAGCAGCCCGATCGCGGCGTGGACCCCGTCCATCCGGCCGCGCAGTTCGTCGGCGCCGTCGGCGTCGAGCCCGGTGCAGGCGGGTGGCAGTCCGACGCAGATCCGCTCGGCGAGCCCGGCCGCGACCTCGCCGAGTGCCGCGGTGTCCGTGGACCGCACGTCGCCGTAGCGCAGGGTGCGGGCGAGCGCGGGCAGGGCGTCGGCGAGATGGCCCACATCGGCATCAAGCGCGGCGCGGTCGGCGAGGGCCCGCATCACGACGGGGAGCGCGTCGGGCAGTTCCGCGAGGAGGCACTGCTCGGCGAGTGCCGTGACCTCGGCGAGTGCAGTCGCCGAAGCGGCCTGCGACCTGGCCTTGGCGGTCGCCGCGGAGAGCACGGTGGTGCCCCAGGTCCCGGCCTCCGCGACCTGTACGTACAGCTCGGGTTCCCAGCGCAGCCGCCAGCTCTCCCGGAAGGTGCCGGTGCTGGCCCGGCCTTCGGCGGGCTCGCCCCAGCCGACGGCGAGGACGCGCAGCCGGTGGAGCAGTCGGCTGCGGGCCGCGTCGTTGTCCTTGCGCAGGTCGAGCTCCAACTCCCGTTCCACTGCCTCCGGTTTGAGCCGGAGCGTGCGTTGTCGGCGGGTGAGGTCGCGCTGGAGGGGCACGGCGGGGGCGGTGTCCGGCACTTGGCCGAGGGTCTCGCCGACGATCAGCCGGTCCTGTACGAGCGCGAGCGGCACATCGGAGCCCTCGCACATCACGGCCCGGATCGCGTCGGTCGTCTCGCCCAGTCCGGCGAGCGGGCGACCGCGCATGGCGGCGAGGCTGTCGGCGAGCCGGACGGCCTCGATGACATGGGCGGACGACACGAACCGGTCCTCGTCGCGCATGAGTCCGGCGACCTTCGTCATCCATCGCTCGATCGGGCGGTCCGGGGCGTCGAAGAGGTGTCCGTACCAGCCGGGCGAGTCGATGCCCGCCCCGTAGCCGCTGTGCCGGGCGAGCCGCCGGTGCGACCAGGGCACCCAGGTCAGCTCGGCCTTGACCTTGGGCAGTCCCTTGAGCAGGGCGCGGTCGGCGGCGAGTGTGGTCCTCGTACCGAGCGCGGGTACGTGCCAGGCACCGCAGACGACCGCGATGTCGTCGCCGAACTCCTTTCCGGCCTTGCGCAGTTGAATGCGCATATGGGCCTCCCGGACGGCGTCACGGGGGTGGCCGCCGTCGCCGTACACCTCGCGCAGGGCGGTCATCGCCTCGGCGAGCGCGGTGAACGGCTCCCGCGGGTCGACGGCTTCGCCGTCCCGGGTGCGGTGTTCGACGACGTCCTCCCACCAGCGCTCCGGGTCGTCGTAGCCCGCCGCCTCGGCGAGCACGCCGATGGGGTCGATCGGGGCCCGCGCGTCCGAGCCACCCGCAGGCGCGCCCTCCCCCTCCGCCCCGGTGTCCGCGCCTCCGCCTTCCGGGTCCCCTTCGCCGCCCCCGCCGCCGTCCGCTTCGCGTTCCGCGACCTGCGTCATGGCCAGGGAATTCGCCGCGGGCAGGTCGATGAACCGGACCGGAACGCCGCGCTCAAGGGCCCAGCGGATCGCGACCCACTCGGGCGAGAACGCCGCCAGCGGCCAGAAAGCCGCCTGCCCCGGGTCGTCGACGGCATGGGCGAGCAGCGCGACCGGTGGCCGCATCCGCTCGTCGGCGGCCAGCGGCAGCAATGCGTCGGCCTCCGGGGGCCCTTCGACGAGCACGACCTGCGGGCGGGTGGCATCCAGCGCCGCGCGGACGGCGCGGGCCGAGCCCGGTCCGTGGTGCCGCACCCCCAGCAGCAGCGGTCCCGCGGGACGTTCGGCCCGGGTCATGCGGATACCTCGCGGCAGGCGCGGTAGAAGTCCTTCCACCCGTCCCGCTCCCGGACCACCGTCTCCAGATACTCCTGCCAGACCACGCGGTCGGCCGCGGGATCGCGGACGACCGCGCCGAGGATGCCCGCCGCCACGTCGCCGGGGCGCAGCACCCCGTCACCGAAGTGCGCGGCGAGGGCCAGACCGTTGGTGACGACGGAGATCGCCTCGGCCGTCGACAGCGTCCCCGAGGGGGACTTGAGCTTGGTGCGGCCGTCGGCGGTGACTCCGTCGCGCAGTTCCCTGAAGACCGTGACGACGCGGCGGATCTCGGCCGTGCCGTCCGGTGCGGCCGGGAGGTCGAGCGAGCGACCGATCTGGTCGACGCGCCGGGAGACGATGTCGACCTCGGCGTCGGGGGTGGCCGGCAGCGGGAGCACGACGGTGTTGAACCGTCGGCGCAACGCGCTGGACAGCTCGTTGACCCCGCGGTCGCGGTCGTTGGCGGTGGCGATGACATTGAATCCGCGGACTGCCTGGACCTCCTGTCCCAGTTCGGGGACGGGGAGCGTCTTCTCCGACAGGATCGTGATGAGCGAGTCCTGCACATCGGCGGGGATACGGGTGAGTTCCTCGATCCGCGCGGTCATGCCGTCGGACATGGCGCGCATGAGCGGGCTGGGCACCAGGGCGTCGCGGCTGGGCCCGTGCGCGAGCAGCTGCGCGTAGTTCCACCCGTAGCGGACGGCCTCCTCCGGGGTGCCCGCCGTGCCCTGGACGAGCAGCGTCGAGTCACCGCTGACGGCGGCGGCGAGGTGCTCCGAGACCCAGGTCTTGGCGGTGCCCGGGACGCCGAGGAGCAACAGGGCCCGGTCGGTGGCGAGCGTGGTCACGGCGACTTCGACGAGACGGCGCGGGCCCACGTACTTCGGTGTGATCACGGTGCCGTCCGGCAGGGCGCCACCGAGCAGGTAGGTGGCGACGGCCCACGGGGAAAGCTTCCAACGGGCGGGCCGCGGACGGTCGTCGGCCGCGGCGAGGGCCTTCAGCTCATGGGCGAAGGCGTCTTCGGCATGCGGTCGGAGAGCCTGTACGCCGCCGGCGGCAGTGGTTTCGGACACGGTCATGGATCCCCCTCCGGATCGGTCGACCCGATGTGTTTCCCACCGTGCACCATGGCACTGACAATCGGCCCGGACCGCAGGTCGGGCCGATTCACCGGCCACGTGCGGACAGTTCAGCCGGCCACCGGCGAGACGGCCACGCAGCCGCCCGCGGCGAGGCCCATGCCGAGGACGACGGCCGCACGGACGGCGGTTCGGACGGTGCGCAGCTTACGGGTGGTGCGAACGGTGTGGCTCATCGGTTGATCCCCCGGATCGATGGGTCTGCTGCTCGCAGGGAATCGCAAAGGGGAAGTAAAGTCAAGATGCGTGCGTGACGGTGAATCAGCAGGTCAGGGCGATTGTCAGTGGTGCGCTCTACCGTCGTTCCCATGCTGCTATCTCACGGGGGAGAACCCTTGCGCACCGCCGGTCCGGTGGCGCGCTGGACGGTGGAGCAGGTACTGGCCCTCGCTCCGGACGATGCGTCACGCAAGGCGGGGAGCAAGCTCGGTTCGGCCGGTCCCTGGTCAGGCGGCGGGTGCGACGGTTCGGGGGCGGTGTGGGGGCTGTGCAAGGGGAGCGGGAGCAAGCCGTACCGGACGGTGGTCGACATCACCGGCCCCGCGTACAAGTGCAGTTGCCCCAGCCGGAAGTTCCCGTGCAAGCACGGGCTGGGGCTGCTGCTGGTCTGGGCGTCGGGCGAATCGTCCCTGCCCGCGGGCGAGGTGCCGGACTGGGCCGGTGAGTGGCTGGCGGGTCGTCGTGAGCGGTCGGCCGAGAAGGCGGAGAAGCATGCGGCGGACGGCGCCCCGGCCGCGGGCCCGGCCGATCCGGAGGCCGCCCGGCGGCGGGCCGGGCGCCGTGCCGAGCGGATCACCGGCGGCGCGCAGGAGTTGGAGGAGCGGCTGGCCGATCTGCTGCGCGGGGGGCTGGCGGCAGCCGATCAGCCGGGCTACGGGCTCTGGGAGGAGACGGCGGCCCGCATGGTCGACGCCCAGGCGCCCGGACTGGCCGCCAGGGTGCGGGAGTTGGGTTCCATCCCGGCGTCCGGTCCGGGCTGGCCGGCGCGGCTGCTGGAGGAGTGCGCGCTGCTGCATCTGCTGGACAGCGCCTGGCTGGGGATCGACCGGCTGCCGGAACCGCTGGCCGCCACGGTCCGCACGCGGGTGGGGCTGACGGCCCCCGCCGAGGGCCCGCCGGTCCGCGACCACTGGCTGGTGCTCGCGCAGTACGACACCCCGGACGGCAAGATCGTCGCGCGCCGCATCTGGCTGCACGGCAGGGACACGGACCGCACGGCGCTGCTGCTCTCCTTCGGGGCGGCCGGACGCTCCCCCGGGTTGGCACTGCCGGTGGGCGTCACGATCGACGCCGAGCTCACGCCCTATCCGGGTGCGGGCCGGCTGCGGGCGGAGCTGGGCCGGCAGTTCGGGGTGCCGTCGCCGGCCGGTACCCCTCCCCCGGGTGACAGGGCAGCGTCAGCGATCGGCGCGTACGGACACGCCCTGCGGGAGGACCCCTGGCTGGACGCCTGGCCGGTGACGCTGCGCGAGGTCATACCCGTACCGTCCGGGGACGGCTGGCAACTGGTGGACGCGGCGGGCGAAGCGGCTCTGCCCGTCGCCCCGCCGGCTCTGTCCCGGCCCGGTCTGTGGAAGCTCGTCGCGCTCTCCGGCGGCTCTCCGGTCACGGTCTTCGGCGAATGCGGCCACCGCGGCTTCGACCCGTTCGCGGCCTGGTCCGCCGAAGCCGGTGACGGCGCGGCGTCCGGGACCGTGCCGCTCATCTGACGTCGGATTCGAAGGGGGACCCATGCCCGGCACCATCACACCCGCTCCGTGGGAAGAGCTCGTCACCACAGCGCTTCTCGGCACCGACCGTCGCCCCGCGGGGGGAGACGGCGGGCCCGCCGGGCTGCTGGACGCGGCGGCGCTCCACACCGTACGGCGCAGGGCGGGACTTCAGCCCGCCTCCCCCGCCGCCCGGCCGGAGCCGGCGCCCGCCGACCCGCGACCGCCGCTGCCCCCGGCCGCGCGGCGCAGACTCGCCCAACTACTGGCGGACCGGTCGGCTTCGGGCGGCTCGAGCGGCCGGCGCGGCACGGCTCCCGATCTCACGGAGCTGATCCCGCAGTGGCTGGCCACCGCCAATCAGCAGGGCTTCCGGGCCCCGGCCGTACTGCTCCCGGCCCTGCTCGACGCGGCCAGGGCCCGTACGGACCTGCGGCCGCAGGCCCTGGCCTTCGCCGGGCCGCGCGGGCTATGGCTGGCCGGGCTGAACCCCGAGTGGAAGTTCGCGTTGCGCGGCTCGTCCGGCGGCTCGTCGCTGCCCGGCCCGACGGAGCCGGAAGCGGTCGCCCGGCTGTGGGAGGAGGGCCTGTTCGCCGAGCGGGTCGCGCTGCTCGGGGCGGTTCGGGCACACGATCCCGCCGGAGCGCTCGCCCTGCTCGCGACCACCTGGACCACCGAGCGGGCCGAGGACCGGCTGATGTTCCTCGACTCGCTGCGCACCGGACTGTCCGCGGTGGACGAGCCCTTCCTGGAACAGGCCCTCTCCGACCGCAGCCGCAATGTCCGCTCGACGGCCGCCGAACTGCTGTCCGCACTGCCGGAGTCGGCGCTCGCCGGCCGGATGGCGTCCCGCGCGCTGTCCTGTGTGAGCCCGGACCTCACCGGCGACGAGGCCTCGGTCACCGTGGAGGCACCGCACGAATGCGACGCCTCGATGGAGCGCGACGGAGTGGTGGCGGTGCCGCCGTCCGGACGGGGTGAACGGTCTTGGTGGCTCGGCCAGTTGGTGGAGGCGACGCCGCTCGCCACCTGGCCTGCGCGGTTCGGTGGCCGCACCGCGCAGGAGATCGTCGGCCTTCCGGTCGCGGACGGCTGGACTGAGGAACTGCACGCGGCATGGTGCCGGGCAACGGTGCGGCAACGGGACCCCGAGTGGGCCCGCGCACTGCTCGGCACCCCCTCCGCCCCTCCGTCGAACGGCCCCGGTACGGCGTCGCTCGCCGAACGGTCGAAGCTCCTCGGCATACTCCCCGCGGCCGAACGGGCCGACTGGGTGGCCGACTTCATCGCCGCGCACGGGCTGTCGGAGGCCTTCCAGATCCTGGGGGTCTGCCCGACGCCCTGGGCCGAACCGCTGGGCCGCGCGGTCGTCGACGCCCTGGACATCGCCCGGGACGCGGGCAGCTACCCCTGGAGCTTCAGCGGCGTGATGGGCCTCGCCGAACGCTGCCTGAACCCGGCCGAGGCGGACCGCCTGGAGGTCCTCACCACCACCCCGGACGAACCGGAGGACGCCTCACCGGGTGCGAACGGCTACTGGTCCGAGGCCTTCCAACGGCTGGTCTCCACGTTGCGGCTGCGCGCGGCGATGGACTCGGAACTGATCCCGCCCTGACGAAACCGGCAGCGGAACGGGCTGGGTCAGCTCGGGACGGGACGGGTCAGCTCGGGCCGGGGCGAGTCGGGCATCGGCCGGGCCTGCCCCTGCCCCCTGCTTCGGCCGGAGAACCGGAGCCCGGGCCGGAGTCCCGGCTGGGTCCGGGGCCGGGGCCGGCCCGGACCGGGACAGGCCCGGAGGGTCAGGCTTCCGCGGGGTGGCGGACGTTCGCGTTGACCCAGTCGACGATCGACGCCGTCGTGGCGCCCGGGGTAAAGATCTCCGCGACGCCCTGGTCCTTCAGCGGTGCGATGTCCGCCTCCGGAATGATGCCGCCGCCGAAGACCTTGATGTCCTCCGCCTCGCGCTCCTTCAACAGCTCGATCACCTTGGCGAAGAGCGTGTTGTGCGCACCGGAGAGGATCGAGAGGCCGATCGCGTCGGCGTCCTCCTGGATCGCGGTGTCCACGATCTGCTCGGGCGTCTGGTGGAGCCCGGTGTAGATGACCTCCATACCCGCGTCGCGCAACGCCCTCGCGATCACCTTGGCCCCGCGATCATGGCCGTCCAGGCCCGGCTTCGCCACCACCACACGGATCGGACCGGTCACACCCATCACTGCCTCCACATGCGTCTCCCGTGCCTGAAGGGCCAGGGATGTGAACGAACGTTATCTACAGCATCCCGCAAGCCGCCGTTTCGCGGTGGACGGGGAGGGGGAAATCACACGTGGGACATGTTCACCGGGCACCGTTCCCGCATCACGCGGCAGACCTGCCGTGCGGGACCGGCCGCCAGGGGAGCCGCTACGAGGTAGCCGTACCACCGCGCCGTCAGCCGCGCGGCGCAGTGGTACGGCCTGCCCGGCCCATCCGGTCCGCCGGCCGCCTGCGTGCCGGATACCACGGAGCCGCCTCCCCCGCTCGTCGAAGCAGGAGGTCGGCCATGAGGGTCCTGCCTTTCCTTCCCCTGACGCCGGGCCAGCCGTGTCCGTGCCCGGTCCGCCTGTCAACCGCTCTGCTGAAGGCCACCGCGCTGGAGCTGGTCGTTCTCGCCGGGCACGTGCTCCTTTATCCCACCGGCATCACGGGGGAACGACGGGCCACACCACACCCGGCCGGACCGCACACCGCACCCCCCGGCGCCACCTCCACCGCCCCGGCCGGAGCCTCCCCCCTCCCCGCCGAGGGCGACGAGCACCCCCCTGTCGTCCTTCTGCACGGCTTCATCGACAACCGTTCGGTCTTCGTGCTGTTGCGCCGTGCCCTCGCCCGGCACGGCCGACGTCACCTGGAATCGCTCAACTACTCACCGCTGACCTGCGACATCCGCACGGCGGCCGAGTTGCTCGGGCGGCATGTCGAGGAGATCTGCGCACGCACCGGACACCACGAGGTCGACATCGTCGGACACAGCCTCGGCGGCCTGATCGCCCGCTACTACGTACAGCGGCTGGGGGGTGACCAGCGGGTCCGCACCCTGGTCACCCTCGGCACACCGCACGGGGGGACGGCCGTCGCCCCACTGGCAAGCGCTCACCCCATCGTGCGGCAGATGCGTACGGGGTCCGCGCCGATCGAGGAGCTGCGCATGCCCGCGCCCGGCTGCCGTACCCGGTTCGTGAGCTTCTGGAGCGAGCTCGACCGGGTGATCGTCCCTGCCGAGGCGGCCTGCATCGACCATCCGGATCTCGACGCACAGAACGTACGCGTCACCGGGATCGGCCATCTCGCACTGCCGGTGCATCCGGCCGTCGCGGCCGCGGTCCGGCAGGCGCTGGAATCCCGCGACCCGACGACCGAAGCCATCGGAACCACAGGCACCGCAGGCACCACAGGCACCGCAGGCACCGCAGGCACCGCAGGGGCTGCATGAGCCTCACGGGCCGGCGGAGACCCCACAAATAGAACGCGTTTCGAACATAGAGCCAAGGCTGTGTGCACAGTCCGTCGAAAGACGGCCGATTGCCCGTTTCCTGAGTCGCCCATGCCCGCCGAAGATTGTCGGCGTCACGTACCGCCGGGTACAGTCGCGGCCACTGCTCCCCCTGGGATCCCACCGCCGGAACCCAGAGCACAGGTCCTGCTGCCGAGGCGAGAGAGAAGTTGGTGAACGACCAGCACCCCCACGCCGGGTACGCCGGATACGACAGCGAAGCGACCGGCAACTTCGAAAGCGATCCACTCTTCGGGTCGCTCCCCGGCGGCCACGACGGCGCGTACGGCAGCGGCTACGGCGCCGGGCAGTCCGGATACAGCGGCCAGTACGACTCCACGCAGTGGGACACGGGTGCACACCCGACCACCTCGTACGACGCCTACTCCCCGTACGCCGCGCAGCCCCAGCAGCAGTACGAGGCGGGGCCGACGTACGAGACCACGGCCACCTGGACGCCCGCCGACTACGGCACGGAAGCGACCACGGCAACCGCCACGTTCGCCGGCATCCCGGCACAGGGCGGCGCCCCGGACACCACGGGTCAGTGGGACACCAGCAGCTGGCACACGAACGACCCGTGGGCCACGAGCGAAACGGCCGCATACGACAGCGGCGTGTACGACGCCACCGCCTGGAACACCGGCGCCACGCCCGAGCACGAGCAGCAAATCGCGCAAACCGCGGAAACCGCACAGGTGTCGTACGAAGCGCCCCCGGCACACGAGGCGCACGGAACCTACGAGTCCTACGCCGACCTGGGCTCCTACGACCCCTACGAGCCCTACCTCACCGACAGCACGGACAGCACGGTTGACCCGGGCGACGCAGATGGCGCAGATGACTCAGGCGTCACAGAGCTCGCGGACGCCGCAGACGCCGCACCCGGCTCGCGCCGCACCCTCAGCCGCCCCGCCACCCGCAACGGCGGCGGCAGCCGCAGCCGGCGGCGTTCCCCCGCGAAGCGTTCCGCGCTTCTCACCGTCGCCATTCCCTCCGCCTGCGTGATGAGCGTGGCCGGAATCGCCGCGGCCTCCGTGGGCGGACTGGGCGGCGAGGACAAGAAGGACGACAACACCACCACGATGGCGGCGGCCGACCCCGACTCCGTCAAGCCGGTCGCGGCCAACAACAAGCTGGACACCCAGCTCGCCAATCTCAGCGCCGACGCCGAGAACTTCGCCGACCGCGCCAGCCGTACCCAGGAGCGCATCGACCTGCGGGAGCGGCAGGCCGCCGAGAAGAAGAAGCGCGAGGTGGAGGCCGCCCACAAGGAGGCCCTGCGCCCCAAGTACGTCATGCCGGTCAAGCGGCACGGCCTCAGCGCGTACTTCGGCCAGGCGGGCGTCAACTGGATGTCCGTGCACACGGGCATCGACTTCCCCGTCCTGGAGGGCACGCCCGTGATGGCCGCGACGGACGGCACCGTGCGCACCCAGCTGAACAGCGCCTACGGGAACATGGCCATCGTCACCATGGCCGACGGGACCGAGACCTGGTACTGCCACCTCAGTGGCACCAAGATCCGCTCGGGCCCGGTCAAGGCCGGTGATGTCATCGCGTACTCGGGCGACACCGGGAACTCGACCGGCCCGCACCTGCACTTCGAGGTGCGGCCCGGTGGCGGACCGGCAGTGAACCCGCTGCCCTGGCTCCGCAGCCACGGCGTCGACCCGACCTGAGCCCAGCGAGGCGGGGGCCGCGGCCCCCGCCCGTCGTCGGCTCCGTCTACAGCTTCTCGACCGGCGCATAGCGCAGCAGCAGCTTCTTGGGCCGCTCGTCGCCGAAGTCGACCGTGGCCTTCGCCTGGTCGCCGACGCCCTCGACCGCCGTCACCGTGCCGAGCCCGAACTGGTCGTGCGTGACCCGGTCACCGACGGTCAACGTGATCGTCGGCTTGTCCGAGCTCCGCCGGGTCGCGAAGCCCGAGGGGCCGGAGCGCGCACGCGACGCGGACAGCGACGACGTGATACCCGAGGTCGGTCCGGCCGGAGCCGCCATCGGCCCGGTCCGCTTCCACTCCAGGTGCTGGTCCGGGATCTCCTCCAGGAACCGCGACGGCGGGTTGTACGAGGGCTGTCCCCACGCGCTGCGCATCGCGGCCCGGGTCAGATAGAGCCGCTCGCGGGCCCGGGTGATGCCGACGTACGCGAGCCGCCGCTCCTCCTCCAGCTCCTTCACCTGGCCCAGCGCCCGCATGTGCGGGAAGACGCCGTCCTCCATGCCGGTCAGGAAGACGACCGGGAATTCGAGGCCCTTCGCGGTGTGCAGCGTCATCAGCGTGATGACACCGGAGCCGTCCTCGTCCTCGTCGGGGATCTGGTCGGAGTCGGCGACGAGCGCGACCTTCTCCAGGAACTCGGCGAGCGTGCCCGTGCCCGCGGCCGCGCCCGTGCCCGCGTCCTCCTCGCCTGCCGCTCCCCGCTCCTGCTCGAATTCGAGGGCCACGGCGGCCAGTTCCTGAAGGTTCTCGATCCGGGTCTCGTCCTGCGGGTCGGTGGAGGCCTGCAGCTCGGCGAGGTAGCCGGTGCGCTCCAGGACGGCCTCCAGGACCACCGCGGGGCCCGCGCCCGACTCGACGATCGTGCGCAGCTCTTCCATCAGGGTGTTGAACCGCTTGACGGCGTTGGCCGACCGGGCCGCCATGCCGTACGCCTCGTCGACCCGGCGCAGCGCCTGCGGGAAGGTGATCTTCTCGCGCAGGGACAGCGCGTCGATCATCGCCTCGGCCCGGTCGCCGATGCCGCGCTTGGGCACGTTGAGGATGCGGCGCAGCGGGACGGTGTCCTCCGGATTGGCGAGGACACGCAGGTAGGCCAGGATGTCCCGGACCTCCTTGCGCTCGTAGAAGCGCACGCCGCCGACGACCTTGTAGGGCAGGCCGACGCGGATGAAGATCTCTTCGAAGACACGGGACTGGGCGTTCGTACGGTAGAAGATCGCGACGTCGCCGGCCTTGGCGTCGCCCGCGTCGGTCAGCCGGTCGATCTCGTCGGCGACGAACTGCGCCTCGTCGTGCTCGGTGTCGGCGACGTAGCCGGTGATCCGGGCGCCCGTACCGGCGTTCGTCCAGAGGTTCTTGGGGCGGCGGCTCTCGTTGCGCTCGATGACCGCGTTGGCGGCGGACAGGATCGTCTGCGTGGAGCGGTAGTTCTGCTCCAGGAGGATCGTCGTCGCGTTCGGGTAGTCCTCCTCGAACTGGAGGATGTTGCGGATGGTCGCGCCGCGGAAGGCGTAGATCGACTGGTCCGCGTCACCCACGACACACAGCTCGGCCGGGGCGTCGCCCTCGCCCGCCGGGCCGACCAGCTCGCGTACGAGGGTGTACTGGGCGTGGTTGGTGTCCTGGTACTCGTCGACCAGGACGTGCCGGAAGCGGCGGCGGTAGTGCTCGGCGACGTCCGGGAACGCCTGGAGCAGGTGGACCGTCGTCATGATGATGTCGTCGAAGTCCAGCGCGTTGGCCTCGCGCAGCCGGGACTGGTACATCGCGTAGGCCTGGGCGAGCGTCTTCTCGAAGCCGTCCGCGGCCTGGCCGGCGAAGGTCTCCTCGTCGATCAGCTCGTTCTTCAGGTTGGAGACCTTGGCCGTGAACGACTTCGGCGGGAAGCGCTTCGGGTCGAGGTCGAGATCGCGGCAGACCAGGGCCATCAGCCGCTTGGAGTCGGCGGCGTCGTAGATCGAGAACGACGAGGTGAAACCGAGCCGCTTGGACTCGCGGCGCAGGATGCGTACGCACGCGCTGTGGAAGGTCATGACCCACATGGCGTTGGCGCGCGGCCCGACGAGCTGCTCGACGCGCTCCTTCATCTCGCCCGCGGCCTTGTTGGTGAAGGTGATCGCCAGGATCTGGCCGGGGTGCACCCCGCGCTCGGCGAGGAGGTGGGCGATCCGGTGGGTCAGCACCCGGGTCTTGCCCGAGCCGGCCCCGGCGACGATGAGCAGCGGGGATCCCGCGTGGACGACGGCGGCGCGCTGCTCGGTGTTCAGCCCGTCGAGGAGCGCCGCGGAGTCGATGACGGGGCGGTGCGCGCCGTCGCGGTAGTAGGCGTCCCTGGGCGGCGGGGGCCCGTCGAACACGCCCGCGAAGAGGTCCTCCGGCACCGCTTCGGGTGCGGAGTCCTCGGGGGGCGGCGGGGGCTCTTCCTCCGAGTGCTGGAGGCCGGCCAGGAAGCTGTCGTCAAAGAGGCTGCTCATCGCTTGTCGAGTCTAGGCCGCTCCACCGACACCCGGAGGCCGCATGACCAACCGCACACAGCGCACCGGACACGCAGAGGGATCGAGCACCCACTCCACGTAAGGAATTCCGGGCCTCCACCACCCGCCGCGGCAAGGTCACGAAAATGTATCGGGCATATCGAACATCAACCTTCACAGCAGCACCATGGGTTGGCTAGCGTGCTCGACCGGGCGGCCCGTACCCCCTTGAGGCGAACCACGCCGAGCGGGCGCCCCCGCCGAATCCGGGCTGCCCCCGCGGGAGTTCGGAACCGGGGACCCACACGCAGTACCGGGGTGAATCGGTCCTTATCCCCCACTCGGACCGTAGGGCAGCCTTCCGTTCCGCCCGAACCCGACAGCTAACCCGGTAGGCGGTCCACGGAAGGAGATGCCGGCCTTGGCGTCGCATCGCAAACCGCGCACCCGGGTGCGCACCACCGCACCGGCCGTCGGGCTCACCACGGCGGCCCTGGCGTCCGTGACCCTGCTCTCCACGCAGAGCGCCATGGCCGCCCCGGATCCGAAGCCCGGCGTCGAGGACGTCCAGAAGAAGGTCGACGACCTCTACCGGCAGGCGGGCACCGCGACCCAGCAGTACAACCAGGCGAAGGAAGCCTCCGCCACCCAGCGCGCCAAGGTCGACGCCCTGCTGAACGACGTGGCGAAGCGCGCCGACAGGCTCAACGACGCGCGCAGGACGCTCGGCACCTACGCGGCCGCGCAGTACCGCAGCGGCTCCATCACGCCGAGCGCCACGTTCTTCCTGGCCGACGACCCGCAGTCGTACTTCGACCAGAGCCAGTTGATGGACCGGATGACCAGCCGGCAGCAGAAGGCGATCACGGACTTCCGTACACAGCAGGCCAAGGCGTCGAAGAAGCGCGCCGAAGCGGTGCGGAGCCTGGAGACGCTGACGACGACGCAGACCACACTGCGCACCAGCAAGCAGAACGTCCAGAAGAAGCTGGGCGAGGCGCGCACGCTGCTGTCGAAGCTGACCGCCGAGGAGAAGGCGCGGCTCGCGGCGATCGAGCGCAAGAAGGAGGCGGAGGCCAGGCGCAAGGCGCAGGAGCTGGCGAAGCAGCAGGCCGCCGCGAAGGCCGAGGCCGAGCGCAAGGCCGAGGAGGCCGCGAAGGAGTCGGGGGGCGGTACGGGCACGGGCACCGGGACCGGCTCGGACAGCAGCGCCACCACCAAGGCGGAGAAGGTCCTCGCCTTCGCCAGGGCCCAGCTGGGCAAGCCGTACGTCTGGGGCGCGACGGGCCCGGCGTCGTACGACTGCTCCGGACTCACCCAGGCGGCGTGGAAGTCCGCGGGCGTGGACATCCCGCGGACGACGTGGGACCAGGTCAAGATCGGCACCCGGGTCGCCACGGCGGATCTGCGGCCGGGGGACCTCGTCTTCTTCTACGACGACATCAGCCACGTCGGCATCTACAAGGGCGACGGGATGATGATCCACGCGCCGAAGCCCGGGGCGAACGTGCGCGAGGAGTCGATCTACTACATGCCGATCTACGGCAGCGTGCGACCGGCGTAGCGACTCGCACCGTCACCCCGGCCGCCGGACGGCCGGGGACCGGGGCCGCACGGCGGGATCAGGTCCAGAGCGTGGCGATGAAGATGTTGAGCATCGTCAGCCCGCCCACCGCCGCGAAGGCGCCCTTGTCGGCCTTCTCGTCGTCCCGCTTGATGTAGACGAGCGCGAGGACGACGACCAGGACCAGCAGCTTGACGCCGATCTTGATGTTGTTCACGTGGTTGCCGTCGGCCTCGTTCAGCCCGACCAGCGCGACACCGGTGACCAGCATGGTCAGCGCACCGTGCAGCATCGCCGGGACGAACCGGGCCGTGCCCGCGCCCATCGCCTTCATCTGGGTCAGGAAACCGCCCAGCAGGGAGGCGATACCGATGATGTGCAGGGCGACGAAGACATGAATGAGTACGTCCATGAGGCCGCAGCCTAGCCCTGGCCATATCACCACTCGACAGGCAGGTACACCTTCCCGACCACTTCGCTCGCGCCTGTACCAATTGCCTGACTCTGGTGCAATTTCTCTGATCACTCGACGACATTGCCACGCCAAATTCAGACAATAAGCGTCATTACGACTCCTGCCCGTGCCCCGGGTTTAGCGTCCCTGAGCAGGTGACCGGCTTCACCGCCACTCCGTACGCGGACGGCGCACCGGTCGCCCCGCCGAGAGATCGGGCGGGCCCGCCGGTAGCCCCCGGCGGGCAGTCGTCAGGAAGGACGCACGCCCTCGTGGCAGCGCATCGAAAACCCAGGCAGCGCCCGTACACCGGCCCTGCTGCCCGCACCGCGGCGACCCTCGCCTTCGCCGGGGCCGCCACCGCCGCGGTACTGCCCGGACCGGCGCACGCCGATCCGCAGCGCACCCCCGCCCAGGTCAAGGCCGAGGTGGACCGGCTGTACCACGACGCGGAGGTCGCCACCGAGCAGTACAACGGCGCGAAGGAGAAGGCCGCCGCCGCGGAGGACGCCGTCGACACCCTGCGCGACGAGGCCGCCCGCAGGACCGAGCGCCTCAACGCCTCGCGCGACGCGCTGGGTTCGTTCGCCGCCGCGCAGTACCGCACCGGCGGCCTCGGCACGTCCGTGCAGCTGGCGCTCTCCTCCGACCCCGACCAGTACCTGGAGCGGGCGTCGTACGTGGACCGGATCGGCGACCGCCAGGCCGCCGCGCTCAACAAGGTCCGGCGGCAGGTCGCCCAGATCGCCACACTGCGCTCGCAGGCCAAGGAAGAGCTGGCCGCACTGGCCGCCCGCCGGGCCGAACTGAAGAAGCACAAGGCGAAGATCACGGCCAAGCTGGCCGACGCGCAGCGGCTTCTCGACCGGCTGAGCCCGCCCGAGCGCACCGCCTACGAGAACTCCGACCACGGATCGGCCGACGGCGCGCTTTCCACCGACCGTGCCGACCGGAGCACCGCGCGCGGCTCCGTCCGGGCGCCGAACGCCCGCGCCGCCGAGGCCGTCGCGTTCGCGTACGGGGCGCTCGGCAAGCCGTACGTCTGGGGCGCCACGGGCCCCTCCTCGTTCGACTGCTCCGGGCTCACCCAGGCCGCCTGGCGCTCCGCCGGTGTCTCGCTCCCGCGGACCACGTACACCCAGATCAACGCCGGCCGGCGCGTCTCCCGCTCCGAACTCACCCCGGGCGACCTGGTGTTCTTCTACTCCGGCATCAGCCACGTCGGGCTCTACATCGGCAACGGCCAGATGATCCACGCCCCGCGCCCCGGAGCACCGGTCCGGATCGCGCCGGTCGACCAAATGCCTTTCGCCGGGGCCACCCGGGTGGCATAGGCTCCCGTCTCCGATCCGGAGCAACCCGCCATCGGAGCAACCGCCTTCGGGCCGGACCGCCCTCGGACCGGCCCGCCGTCGCCCAACCGGCCGGAGGACAACCCCACATGCCCATGGACGCCGATGTCCAGAACCATGCCCGTACGCTCGCCCAGCGCTCCCCGGACCACCTCCGGGTCGGGCCCTTCACCGTGCGGTACAACCCCAACTGGTCTAGCAAGTACGCCAATTACGCCATACCCGACCGGGACGCCGAGCCGACAGCCGAGGATCTCGACGCGCTGATCGCGGCGTTCCGCGAGCACGACCGGCTGCCCCGGCTGGAGTTCCTGCCCGGCTCGGCGCCCGCGGTCGAACCCGCGCTGCTCGCCGCCGGGTTCACCGTCGAGAACCGGGCCCCGGTCATGGCCTGCGCGCCGGGCGACCTGCTGCCGCCGAAGCCGGTGGACTCCCTCTCGATCGCCGAACCGGCCACCGAAGCGGAGTTCGCCGCCGCCGCGCTCGTCCAGCACCACGGATACGGCGAGACCGGCGAGCCCGAGGACGGCGCGGCGGAATGGCTGCGCACCGCGGCCCGGGGCGGCGGCGTCGCGGCCCTCGCCACGATCGACGGCGTACCGGCGGGCGCGGGCGGCTGCTCCGTCCCGGTCGACGGCCTGACCGAACTGGCCGGTCTCGCCGTCGCCGACGCCTACCGCCGCCGCGGCATCGGCGCCGCGCTCTCCGCCCACCTCACCGCGACCGCCTTCGGGCGCGGCTGCCGGGTGGTGTGGCTGGAGCCGGGCGACGCCGATGTGGAGCGGATCTACGCGGGCATCGGCTACCGCAGGGTCGACGAGAAGCTGAACATCTCGCTCGACCCGGCCTGACGCGCCCGCCGCCCGCCTCCTGCCGGCAGGCCAAGCCCGTCGGCGGGCTCAGACCAGCCGTCGGGCGGTGGCCCACCGGGTCAGCTCGTGCCGGTTGGACAGCTGGAGCTTGCGCAGCACCGCCGAGACATGGGACTCGACGGTCTTCACCGAGATGAACAGCTGCTTGGCGATCTCCTTGTACGCGTAGCCACGGGCGATCAGCCGCAGCACCTCGCGCTCGCGCTGGGTCAGCCGGTCCAGGTCCTCGTCGACCGGCGGCGCGTCCGTGGAGGCGAAGGCGTCGAGGACGAAGCCGGCCAGCCGGGGCGAGAACACCGCGTCGCCGTCCTGGACCCGGAAGACCGAGTCCACCAGGTCGGTGCCGGTGATGGTCTTGGTGACATAGCCGCGGGCACCGCCGCGGATGACGCCGATGACGTCCTCGGCGGCGTCCGACACGGACAGCGCCAGGAACCGCACCGGGTTCTCGACGGCCCCCATCAGCGGGGCGCAGCGGCGCAGCACCTCGACGCCGCCGCCGCCGGGCAGGTGGACGTCGAGGAGGACGACCTCGGGGCGGGTCGCCGTGATGACGTTGACCGCCTGGTCGACGTCGGCGGCCTCGCCGACCACCTCGACGCCGGTCTCCTCGGTGCGGCCGATCTCGGCCTGGACGCCGGTGCGGAACATCCGGTGGTCGTCGACGAGCACGACCCGTACCCGGCGCTCCGGGCCCCCGGCCGCCGCCTCAGTGGTCTTGGTCATCGCTCGCCCTCTCCATCTCCAGCTCGACTTCCGTGCCCCCGCCGGGCACCGGACGCAGCCGCGCCGTCCCGCCGTTGCGTTGCATCCGGCCGATGATTGATTCTCGTACGCCCATTCTGTCCCCCGGTACGGAGTCCAGGTCGAAACCCGGCCCCCGGTCGCGCACCGAGACGAAGACCGTGCGGCCCTCGACCTCCGCGTAGACCTGCACGGCGCCGCCCTCGCCACCGTACTTGGCGGCGTTCACCATCGCTTCGCGTGCGGCCTGCATCTGCGCGGTCAGCTTCTCGTCCAGCGGGCAGTCGCCGACGACGACGACCTCCAGCGGGACGCCGTGCTTGTCCTCGACCTCGGCGGCGGCGCGCTTGACCGCTTCGGCGAGGGTCTCGGGTTCGTCGTCCTCGTCCTTGCCGGTGCCCTCGGGGTTGTACAGCCAGTTGCGCAGCTCCCGTTCCTGGGCGCGGGCGAGCCTGCGGACCTCGCCCGCGTCCTCCGCGTTGCGCTGGATCAGGGTGAGGGTGTGCAGCACCGAGTCGTGGACATGGGCGGCCACCTCGGCGCGCTCCTGCGCCCGGATACGCATCGTGCGTTCCTCGGAGAGGTCCTGGGTCATGCGGACGAGATAGGGGCCGGCCAGCAGCGCGATGCCGGTGAGGACGGCGATGGCCGCGGTCAGGACGTTGCCGAGCTGGGCCGCGGAGCCGCGTACCACCATGAAGACGGCCAGGCCCAGGCCGACCAGGGCGACCCCGGCGAGCCCCCGGGCCAGATGCAGGACCCTGCGCCGGCTGCCGACCTCCATCCAGCGGGCGCGCCGGGCGTTGTCGGCCTGCCGCCACACCAGTACGGAACCGGCGCCGATCAGCAGCGTGGGCCAGATGTAGCGGTTGGCCCCGCTGCCCATGTCGACGTTGCCGACGAAGATCATGGCGCCGAAGACCAGCGCGATCAGGGCGAAGACCTGGCCCTTGTCGGGCTTGCGGAGCCGGCGCCCGCCGTCCGGGGCGGTCTCGAAGACCGAGCGCGGTGCCTCGACGCCGCCGACGCCGAGCGGGACGACGATCCAGAACACGGCGTAGAGCAGCGCGCCGAGGCCGTCCGCGAAGAACAGGCCGAGGAAGACGAACCGCACCCAGACGACGGGCAGTCCGAGATGCCCGGCCAGACCGCGCGCGACGCCGCCCAGCAGCCGTCCGTCGGCGCTGCGGTACAGCTTGCGCAGCGGTGGCTCCTCCGGTTCTGCGTTGCGGGAGCTGGTGGCTCGGGTCGTGGCGGCTGACATGCTCCGATCGTCACATGTCCGTGCGGGTGGCGGCATCAGGGTCGGCCCCCTAATCGACCCTGAGAGCCCGGACCCGGGGCGAGGGCCTGTCCGGCGGATCGGGGCCCGGCCTCAGGGGCCCGGCCGGCCAATATCAGGGATCGGCCAGGGTCGCCGCGGGTCCCGGACGGGCTCGCGGCCCGTCACCATGGAGCCATGACCGTTCCCCAGGACGCCTCCCCCGGTGTCGCTCCGCCCCCCGAACCGGCGCCTCTGCTGCGGCGCAGTCCGCAGCACAAGGTCGTGGCCGGGGTGTGCGGCGGGCTCGGCCGGTACTGCGACGTCGATCCGGTGATCTTCCGGATCGTGCTCGGTGTGCTGTCCGTGACCGGCGGCATCGGGCTGATCTTCTACGGCTTCGCCTGGCTGCTGGTCCCCGTGGACGGCGAGGAGGAGAACGAGGCGCGCAGGCTGCTGTCCGGCCGGGTGGAGGGGGCCTCGCTGATCGCGGTGCTGCTCGCGCTGATCGGCTGCGGTCTCTTCCTCTCCATGCTGGGCAACGGCGGCACGCTGGCGTTCTCCGCGATGCTGTCGCTCGCGGTCGTCGGCTTCGCCGTATGGACGCAGCACCGCAGGACCGCGGCGCCCGAGGACCCGCTGCATCCGGCGACCGCGCAGGCGGTGGCGGACGCGCCGCCCGAGGTGAAGGCGCCGCCGTCGCCGGGCAGCCCGTCGTGGTGGCGGGACCCGATCGTCAAGGACGGTACGACGGGGCCGGTGGGCGCGGGCTATCTGTGGGGTCCGGCCGACGCTGTGCTCCCGCCCCGCGCGCCGAGCCCCGCGGGTGCCGCGCCGAAGGATCCGTTCCGCGCGCCCCGGCAGGAGGCCGGCACCAGGGGCCCGACCTCGATCGGCGGCGTGGTGTTCCTGTTCGCGCTGATCGCGGGCGGTCTGGGCACGGGGCTGAGCTGGGAGTCCCAGCCGTTCGGTACGAGTCTGCAGTTCGGCCTGGCCGGTGCGCTCGCGGTGTTCGGGCTCGGGATGCTGGTCAGCTCGTTCCTGGGCCGGACGGGGTTCGGCACGGTCATGCTGGCGATGATCACGGCCGCCCTGCTGGCGGGCGCGTCCGCGCTGCCCAAGAACATCACCACCCAGTGGGTGCGCGAGGGGTGGCGGCCCGCCTCGGTGGCGGCGGTCCAGCCGCACTACCGGCTGGGCACGGGGGTGGCACGGCTGGACCTCACCGGGATCACGGTCCCGCGGGGCGGCACCGTCGCGACGGAGGTG
The DNA here is from genome assembly GCF_042882135.1 of Streptomyces sp. NPDC058240. Classification (NCBI taxonomy): domain Bacteria; kingdom Bacillati; phylum Actinomycetota; class Actinomycetes; order Kitasatosporales; family Streptomycetaceae; genus Streptomyces; species Streptomyces sp. NPDC058240. Next base: position 358,366 of record NZ_JBHVWT010000003.1, on the reverse strand, counting down.
AACGTCGGGGCGGGCCGCGCCGTCGTCGTCGTACCGAAGGACGTGACGGTGAAGGTGGACGCGCGGGCGGGCGTCGGTGACATCACGCTGCCGGTCAGCCGACCGGGCGAGACCCTGTTCGGAGGGCCGCGCGAGGTGGACGTCGACGCCGAGCAGCGGGAACACCGGACGCTTCCGCCGCCCCCGGGCAGCAGACCGGCGGGCACCGTGGAGCTCACTCTCGAAGTCGGCATCGGACAGGTGGAGGTCACTCGTGCTGCGTCATGAGATCCGTCCCGGACGGGCGGTGGCGGGCGTGGTCATGCTCGCGCTGGCGGCGGGATACACGGCGGACGCCGCGGGCGCCTGGGACGCCCCGTGGGTCTTCTTCTTCCTGCTGTTCTTCGGCGGCCTCTGGCTGGCCGCCACCGCGACCTGGGTGAACTACCTGATCCGTCGCCGTCGTGACGCGAGAAGGGCGTCCACGGAGAACGCCGCGCCCCCGCCGAGCACCAGCGGCAGCCAGGCCATGAGGTAGGCCAGGTCGTTGCCGAAGTAGTACGGCGTGACCTGCCAGCTCACGGTCAGCCACAGGCTGAGCGAGATCAGCGCCCCGCCGAGCGCGGCGAGCCGGGTCCAGAGCCCGAAGAAGGTGCCGAGGCCGACGGCGAGCTCACCGATGGCGATGGCGTACCCGAAGGCTCCCGGGCTCTTCAGCGCGAGGTCGACGAGGGCCGGGATCGCGGACGAGTCGCGTACCGCGTGCATGGTCTCGCCGATGGAGCCGGGGCCGCTCGCCCGGAAGAAGGCACTGTCCGTCAGCTTGTCGAGCCCGGCGTAGATGAAGGTGACGCCGAGGAAGATCCGCAGGGGCAGCAGGGCGTGCTCCCGCGCCACGTCCTTGAGCCCTCTCGACTCGCCCAGACCGCGTACGTTCGTGCCGTATCCCTGCATGTGGCTGCCCCGCCTTCCGTAGACCCGTCACCAGACCATACGTACGCGGGGAACGCGCTGCTCACCCGGTGGGTCGTCCGGCCCGGTACGCGCCATTCCCCCGGGCGGTCCCGGGCCCCGGCGGTCAGTCCGTCACGTCGATCTCGACCCGGTTCGTCTCCACTCCGGCGGCGGTCACGACCTGCACCTCCACCAGCCCCGGCTCGACCTCCACCGGTACCGGCACGGTCAGGACGCCGTCCGTCGGGTTGGCGAAGCCGCCGGTGACCGGGATCAGCGGCACGTGCACATGGACCCGGCCGATCCGGACGACCATGCGGGCCAGCCGGTCCGGTGTCCCGGCGCCGGGTGGCACGAAGCCCGCGCCCCGGATCTCGATGTCGTCGCCGGTACGGACCGGCGCGTCCAGGTCCCCGGCCTCGCGGGCCCGGACCACCGAGAGGATCACCGGACGCCCGCCCTCCGCGTACTTCCCGGCGAAGTAGGCGAGCGCCGAGACGGTGACCAGCAGCGCCAGGCCCCAGGGCAGGTCCGGCAGCTGCTCCGGCCGGCGGGCCAGGCGGACCGCGGCGAACAGCACGGCGACGGTGCTCACCAGCACGTACTGCACATCCGTGAAGCTGCCCCGCCCGGAGTCGTCGGTGAGCAGATCGGCTGCGCGCGGCCGGTCGGCCCGCAGCTTCTGGAGGCGCCCCGACAGGGCCCGTACGGTCACCACCCGGCGTACGACGACGGCGACGGCGGACACCAGCGCGAGCACGGTCACCACGCCGGCGCCCCGGGCCAGATCCAGCCCCTCGATGAGTCCGTCGCGCTCGGCGTGGCCGGAGGCGCCCACCAGCTGGAGCGCCAGCACGAGCACGGAGAAGACCGCGAGCAGCACCCAGGAGACGGCGACCGCCCGGGAGGTGGAGAGCCGGTTGTCCTCGCCGATCAGCGGGGCGAGGAGGCCGCCGCGGGCCCGGTGGACATGGGCGGCGCCGGTCAGCAGGCCGGCGGTGACGAGTCCGGCGACCAGTCCCGCGGTACGGGCGTTGGTCCAGCCCGCGCCGATGGCGGTGGCGGCCTCGCCGATGATCAGCAGGGCGACGCTGCCCCACACCACGATCAGGGTGCGCCGCCACACCCGGTACAGCCAGGCGTCGCCCGCCTCCCGGCCCCGTTCGGCGACGGTCCTGGCGGACTGGGTCAGCTCGTCCGAGACCCACTGGCGGGTCGCCGACACGGACTGCGCGACCCCGGGCGGCAGCCCCTGGCCCGCGGCGAGTTCGTCCCGCTTGGCCAGGAACGCGGCCACCGCGCGCCGGTGGCCCTCGCGCGCCCCGTGCGGGCAGTCGCCGCACGTGCAGCCGCCCCCGTGCGTGCTGCTCGCCCTCGCCTCGTCCAACGCCACTGGGAACGCCGCCCTTTCAAGCCCCGGTGCAGCCAACTCGGCTGCTATTGCAGCGAATTGTGCCGTACGACAGGGCCACGGACCGCATCGGGGCGGTCCGTCGGCGCGTGTCGTCAGAATGTGCGACTGATCCGGCGCCACAGGGGCTGGTAGTTGATCCATGCCACCAGGTCGCTGCCCAGCTGGTCACGGGTGGCGACCGCGTCCCGGTGCTCGATCAGCACCGGTTTCCCGGCGGCCCGCGCGGCCAGTTGCACCTGGCAGGAGCGCTCAAGCGCGATGAACCACCAGGCGGCCGCGTCCACCGAATCGCCGACGGTCAGCAGTCCGTGGTTGCGCAGCACGATCGCCTTGTGCCCGCCGAGCGCGGCGGCGATCCGGCGCCCCTCGTCCTCGTCGACGACGACCCCGGTGTACGCGTCGTACAGGACGTGGTCCTCGTAGAAGGCGCAGGAATCCTGGGTGATCGGCTCGATGAGCTCGCCGAGCGCGGACAGGGCCCGCCCGTGCACGGAGTGGGTGTGCGCGACGGCGACGACGTCCGGGCGGGCCCGGTGCACCTGCGCGTGCACGGCGAAGGCGGCCTGATTGACGTGGTGGCGCCCCTCGACGACCTGCCCCTCGCCGTTGGCCAGGATCAGCTCGTCCGCCGTGAGCCCGTCGAACGGGGCCCCGAAGGGGTTGACCCAGAAGCAGTCGGTGAACTCCGGGTCCCGTGCGGTGATGTGGCCGGAGACGCCGTCCTCGTACCCGTACTCCCCGAACAGTCGGAGCGCCCCGGCCAGTCGTTCCTTGCGGTACGCGCGCTCGTCGGCCACGGATTCGTGGACGGGCGGCATCGCGAAGTGGAGCTGGTCCACGGGTATGGGCGTGGGCTCGGACATGGCGGCTCCTCGGGGCTCCCAGGGCGTACGGGACCGGAAGTTACCGCCGGTTGCCGCAAGTGGCCAGGGTGTCGGGAAGGCTGCCCGCCTGTTTCTACGCCCGGCGGCCGTAGTCCTTGGTGAGGTCGACGTCCAGCCCCTCAGGCAGACGCGCCGGCAGGTCGTTCTCCAGAAGCCACGTGGTCCGCATGTGAAACCTGGTCTGCGGACTCATGAAGACAAGAATCCGGCCTGCCCAGCTCATACGACGATGCCGCCGCCCAAACGAATGAGCGACGGCATCGGCATTGACCTTGCGGGAGGGGTCACTCCCACTCGATGGTGCCCGGCGGCTTGCTCGTCACGTCGAGCACGACGCGGTTGACGTCGGCGACCTCGTTGGTGATGCGGGTCGAGATCCGGGCGAGCGTCTCGTACGGCAGGCGCGACCAGTCGGCCGTCATGGCGTCCTCGGAGGAGACCGGGCGCAGGACGATCGGGTGGCCGTAGGTGCGGCCGTCGCCCTGGACGCCGACCGAGCGGACGTCGGCGAGCAGGACCACCGGGCACTGCCAGATGTCGCGGTCCAGGCCGGCCGCGGTCAGCTCCTCGCGGGCGATGGCGTCGGCCTCGCGGAGCAGGTCGAGCCGCTCCTTGGTGACCTCGCCGACGATACGGATACCGAGGCCGGGGCCGGGGAACGGCTGGCGCTGGACGATCTCCTCCGGCAGGCCGAGCTCCTGGCCGACCATCCGGACCTCGTCCTTGAACAGCTGGCGCAGCGGCTCGACGAGCTGGAACTCGATGTCCTCGGGGAGGCCGCCCACGTTGTGGTGCGACTTGATGTTGGCGGTGCCGGTGCCGCCGCCGGACTCGACGACGTCCGGGTACAGCGTGCCCTGGACGAGGAAGGCGACTTCCTCGCCGCCGGCGGCGCCCTCGGCGACGATCTCGGCCTGGGCCTGCTCGAAGACGCGGATGAACTCGCGGCCGATGATCTTCCGCTTCTGCTCCGGGTCGGAGACCCCGGCCAGCGCGGCCAGGAAGCGCTCCTCGGCGTCGACGACCTTCAGCTGGACTCCGGTGGAGGCCACGAAGTCCTTCTCGACCTGCTCGCTCTCACCCTTGCGCATCAGACCGTGGTCCACGTACACGCAGGTCAGCTGGGAGCCAATGGCCTTCTGCACGAGGGCCGCGGCGACCGCGGAGTCCACCCCGCCGGACAGACCGCAGATGGCGCGCTTGGTGCCGACCTGCTCGCGGATCAGCGCGATCTGCTCCTCGACCACATTGGTCGTGGTCCAGGTCGGCTCGATGCCGGCGCCGCGGTAGAGGAAGTGCTCCAGGACCTGCTGGCCGTGCGTGGAGTGCAGGACCTCGGGGTGGTACTGGACGCCGTAGAGCTTCTTCTCGTCGTTCTCGAAGGCGGCGACCGGGACGACGTCCGTGGACGCGGTGACGGTGAAGCCCTCGGGGGCGGCGGAGCAGGCGTCGCCGTGCGACATCCAGACCGACTGCTCGGCGGGGGTGCCCTCGAAGAGCGTGGAGCCGGTCTTGGAGACGGCGAGCGGGGTACGGCCGTACTCACGGGCACCGTTGTCGTCGACGGTGCCGCCGAGCGTGGTGGCCATCAGCTGGAAGCCGTAGCACATGCCGAAGACCGGGACCCCGGCCTCGAACAGCGCACGGTCGAGGGAGGGCGCGCCCTCCGCGTACACCGAGGAGGGGCCGCCGGACAGGATGATCGCCCGGGGGTTCTTGGCCAGCATCTCGGCCACCGGCATGGTGGACGGGACGATCTCGCTGTAGACCCGGGCCTCACGGACGCGTCGGGCGATGAGCTGGGCGTACTGCGCGCCGAAGTCGACAACGAGAACCACGTCGGTGGTGGTGTCGGGGGCGGCGGGGGGTGCTGCTGGCACGGGCGGCCTTCCGGCGGTGAAGGGGGGTCTGTTTTGTCGATTCTACCGGGGTTGCGGAGTCCGCCGTCGTCCCGCCCGTACGGGGGTGCGGTGGCGGACTCCGCGGGGGCGCGGCCGGACCCGGTGTCTCAGCATCCGGGCCCCGTGTTGGCCCGCCCTCGCCAGCGGGGCCATACTGAGTTCCATGCAGCAGCACACGACCTTCGTCTTTACCTATGGCATCCGGCCCGCCGGCTGCCATGGTCGTGCTGCTTGATCCCAAGCAACGTTCCAGGCGCCCCGGGCCGAAAGGCCCGGGGCGCCTTGGCGTTACGGACCGGTCGGCCTCGGGGACCACACCCCACGAGGAGTCACCACCATGACCAGCACCGCCCCCGCGAAGACCGCCCAGGCGAAGACCACCGCCGAGAAGACCGGTGCGCACACCGAAGAGGCAGCGACGCCGATCGACGACGCGCGGGCCCGCATCGACACCCTCGACGACCGGATCATCGGACTCGTCCAGGAGCGGATGGCCGTCTCGGCGGTCATCCAGGAGGCCCGGATCACCTCCGGCGGTCGCCGGATCAGCCTCTCCCGCGAGATGGAGATCCTCGCCTCGTACCGGGACGCGCTCGGCAGGCCCGGCACCTCCCTCGCCATGACGCTGCTGGAGCTGTGCCGCGGCCGGGCGTGACGCCCCGCGGGCCGGGGGTCCCCCGGCGTATCCCAGTTCGGGCCGACTCTCACCCGTACGGCGCGTGACCGGGTCCGGCGCGGCTTCGTTGGTCCCGGTGTCCGTGCCAGCCAGGGGCGGCTCCGGAAGGAAACTACGCGTGGCTCCGCTGGAGCGTGTGGCGCACTGCAGGTGCGCCGTGGGACCGCGCCCCAGCGTGCGTGACCGGTCGGCAGGGGACAGCAGCCCGGTCACCCCAGGATACGGCCGGCTCCGGGGACGCCCGGAGCCGGCCGTATCCGGTTGAGATCCAGCCGAAACGGCCTGCGCGACGCGGGCCGCGTCCCGGCACCGACGCACGAAGGGCCCCGCCGACCGAACCCGGTCCACGGGGCCCTTTCCGTGGAAACAGGGGCCGTTTCCCGTGGAAGCGGACGTGAGGGGCGTCACATAAAGGTTCTGTGAGCATCCGGACAACCATTGCGGCGGACCGCTGGTCAACCATGCGGAACCACCGGCCCCGCTCGTGCCCCCTCACGACGGGCCCGTCCCGAAACCCGTATCGCACACCGCGCTACGCCGGACTTCCGAGGTCACCATGAAGCTTCGCCGCGCCCTGGCACTCGCCGCCGCCACGGCAGTCATCGCCCCTGCCGCGGTCCTGGCCGCCCCCGCCGCGTTCGCCGTGACGACGGACGGGACCGCCGAGGCCACCGGCTCGCCCTCGCCGAGCGACTCCGGGTCCCCGGCGACCGAGCCGAGCGCGTCCGCCTCCGAGTCCGCGTCCACGCCCGCCGAGAAGCCCGGCGAGAAGCCCGGCGAGAAGCCCGGCGAGGAGCCCGGCACACCCGGTCCGGGCGAGGCCTCCGAGAGCACCGGTCCGGCCCCGGGCGAGGCCGTCGGCGCGACCCCGAGCGATTCGGCGAGCGCCTCGTCGTCCGCGTCCGCATCCGCCTCCCCGTCGGAGTCCGAGGACCCGGAGGAGCCGGCCGAGTGCGCCAAGTCCGACCTGGACATCTCCGTCAACGGCCTGCCCGGCCGGATCGCCCGGGGCAGCGGCTGGCACACGTTCAAGATGAACGTCTACAACTCCTCGAAGTCCGCCGTGAAGGAGATCGACTACTTCGCGGGCGCCTCCTCCGACAAGGCGGGCAACGACCTCTTCCGCTCGAAGCAGGTCAGCCTCCAGGCCCTCGACCCGGAGACCGACAAGTGGGTCGAGCTCAGCGAGGACGGCCGCGCGGTCGGTTACGTCGGCCAGTCCGACGAGATCCCCGCGGGGTACGAGGTCGACATCCCGCTGCGCATCAATGTGAAGCCGACCGCCCCCGTCGGCGCCGGATTCACGCTCGGTGCCGGTCTGTACGTGGGCGACAAGGACTGCATGGGCGTCAGCGATGTCGCGTACAAGTTCAAGATCGTGGAGTCCGGCGGGAGCGGTTCGACACCGCAGACGGGCGGCAGCGCCCCGGTCCCGTCCACGAAGCCGGCCGACAACCCGACGGGCAAGGTGTCCGGCAGCCTCGCGGAGACCGGTTCGTCCTCCGCGCTGCCGGTGTTCGCCACCGCGGGCGGCGCGGCCGTAGTGCTCGGCGCGGGCGCGATGTTCATCGTGCGGCGCCGCAGGAACGGTGACGCCGACGTGTGACGCGTCCGCTCACCGTGAGCATGGAGGGGCTGCACTCGGAGGGGGGTGCAGCCCCTCTCTGTTGTTCCGATTCCCCTGATCCGACGATCCGATTCCGCTGTCCCGATTCCGCTGCGCCTGCTACGACTTCTTCTACTCCTACGGCTGCTTCTTCGGCGGGACGGTCGGCAGCCCGAGGAACGGCAGCTTCAGCGCGCCGAAGGCGTCCTTCGGCACGGCCGGTGACCGCGGCTCGACCGCGGCCAGCCGTTCGTACGCCTCGCCCGGTGCCGGGCGCGGGTCCGCCTCGCCCTTGTTGGGCCAGAAGGACATGGCGCGCTCGGCCTGGGCGGTGATGGTGAGCGACGGGTTGACACCGAGGTTCGCGGAGACCGCCGAGCCGTCGACCACCGAGATACCGGGGTGCCCGTGGAGCCGGTGGTACGGGTCGATCACCCCGTCGTCGGCGGTGGCGCCGATGGGGCAGCCGCCGAGGAAGTGCGCGGTGAGCGGGGTGCCCATCAGCTCGCCCACGTTCGAACCCGCGAAGCCGTTGATCTCCTCGGCGAGCAGCGTGGCGCTGCGCGTCGCCCCCTCGATCTGGGTCGGGTTGGGCGCGCCGTGCCCCTGCCGGGCGGTGAGCAGGCCCTTCCCTATGCCGCCCGGCTTTCGGTACGTCGTCAGGGAGTTGTCGAGCGACTGCATGACGAGCCCGATGATGGTCCGTTCCGACCAGCGGCGGTTGGAGAGCGAACGCACGGCGAGGGTCGGGTGCTTGGCCATGTTGCCGAGCCAGCCGAGCACCCGTCGGCCGCCGTAGGGCACCTGGAGGATGGACATCGAGCCCATCGCGTTGGAGCCCTTGCCGTAGCGGACCGGCTCGATGTGGGTGTTCTCATCAGGGTGGACCGAGGAGGTGATCGCGACGCCCCGGGTGAAGTCGGCCTTCGGGGTGCCGTGCTTCTTGCGGTATCGCCGGTCGCTGGTCTGCGAGCCGACGAGCGCCTCGGAGTTGGTACGGGTCAGCTCGCCGAGCCGGGCCGAGAGCCGGGGCAACAGCCCCTTGTCCTTCATGGTGTGCAGCAGGGTCTGCGTCCCGTACGTACCGGCCGCGACGACCACCTTGCGGGCGCGCAGCCGCGTGGGCTTCGCCTTCCTGCGGCGGTCGGTGGGGACGGTGACGACGTGGTAGCCGCCCTCCGGGTCGTCGGTGATCGCGACGACGGAGGTCATCGGGTGGATGACGGCTCCGGCCTTCTCGGCGAGGTGGAGGTAGTTCTCGTTGAGGGTGTTCTTCGCGCCGTGGCGGCAGCCCGTCATGCATTCGCCGCACTCGGTGCAGGCCTTGCGGGCGGGGCCCGCGCCGCCGAAGTACGGGTCGGCGACGGTGCCGCCGGGCTTCGCCTTCGCCGTGCCGTCGGCGTCCTTGCCGTCGCCGAAGAAGACACCGACCGGGGCGAGGTGGAAGGTGTCGCCGACCCCCATGGCCTGTGCGGCCGCCTTCAGATGGACGTCGGAGGGGGTCATCGTCGGGTTGAGCCGGACCCCGAGCATCCGCCTGGCCTGGTCGTAGTACGGCTTCAGCTCGTCCTGCCAGTCGGTGATGGCCGCCCACTGCCGGTCCTCGAAGAACGGCGCCGGGGGCACGTACAGCGTGTTGGCGTAGTTGAGCGAGCCGCCGCCGACGCCCGCGCCGGCGAGCACCATCACATTGCCGAGCAGATGGACGCGCTGGATGCCGAAGAGTCCGAGGGCGGGGGCCCACAGGTAGTTCCTGAGGTCCCAGGAGTTCTTGGGGAGGGTGCCGGGGGTGAAGCGGCGGCCCGCCTCCAGCACCCCGACGCGGTACCCCTTCTCGGTCAACCGCAGGGCCGACACCGCACCGCCGAAGCCCGAGCCGACGACGAGCACGTCGTAGTCGTAGGCGGCGTCGTCGTCGGTCCTTTCCGGGGCAACGGGCCGATTCTGGGCAGGGCTGTCCTGGGACATGGCTCTCCTCGGTACGAAACGGGCGGAAGGTGCTGCGGTGCCACCGGGGTCAGCGCAGGCGGAACGCCTTCATCGCCTTGAGGCTGACGCTCATGAACGCCGCGTACTTCTCGTCGTCCATACCGAAGGACGGGGCGAGCGGAATCAGCCGCTGCTGGGCGACGGTCTGCGCCTCGGTGTACTTGAGGATGCCCTCGGAGCCGTGCCGGCGGCCGAGTCCGGAGTCCTTCATGCCGCCCATCGGGGACTGCACGCTGCCGTACGCGGGGGCATACCCCTCGTTGATGTTGACCGTGCCGGTCCGCAGCCGGGCGGCGACCTGGTGGCCGCGCCTGGAGTCCTTGGTCCAGACGCTGGAGTTCAGGCCGTACGGGGTGGCGTTGGCGAGGGCGACGACCTCGTCCTCGTCGGTGAAGCGGTAGATGGAGACGACCGGACCGAAGGTCTCCTCGTTGCAGACGGCCATCGGCGCCTCGACGCCGTCGAGGATGGTCGGCTCGTAGAACAGTGGACCGATGTCGGGCCGGGCGACCCCGCCCGCGACGAGCCTGGCGCCCTTCTCGACGGCCTCCGCTACATGCCGGGTGACGGTCTCCAGCTGGCGCTCGCCGACCAGGGAACCCATGTCGGCGCCGTAGGCGAGGGAGTTGCCGAGCCGCATGGCCTTCGTGCGGGCGGCGAAGCGGGCCACGAAGTCGTCGGCGATCGACTCGTGGACGTACAGCCGCTCGATGGAGATGCAGAGCTGACCGGCGGAGGAGAAGCAGGCGCGGACGGCGCCCGCGGCGGCCTTCTCCACGTCGGCGTCCTTCAGGACCAGCATGGCGTTCTTGCCGCCGAGCTCCAGCGAGACACCGACGAGCCGGGCCGCCGCGCCCTGCGCGACCTCGCGGCCGGTGCGGGTGGAGCCGGTGAACGAGACGTAGTCGGCGTGCTTGACGACCTCGGGGCCGACGACGGGTCCGTCCCCGAGGACGACCTGGAACACCTCGGCGGGCAGTCCGGCCTCGATCAGCAGGTCACGGGCCCACAGCGCGGTCAGCGCGGTCTCCGTGTCGGGCTTCATCACGACGGCGTTGCCGGAGACGAACGCGGGCAGCGCGTCGCCGACGGACAGCTCGAACGGGTAGTTCCACGGCGCGATCTGCCCGATGACGCCGCGCGGCTGGCGCAGCTCGGTGACCTTGGTGAGGGTCGGCACGACTCCGGTGTGCCGCTTCGGCTTCAGGTACGCACCGGCCTTGCGCCCGTAGTGGCGGGCCGCGACGGCGACGGCCTGCACCTCCTCGTGGGCGTGCAGCCGGGCCTTGCCGGTCTCCAGCTGGATGAGGTCGAGCACCTCGGCCTGGCGGCTGAGGACGAGGTCGTGGAAGCGGAGCAGTACGGCGGCCCTGGCGCGGACGGGCGTCGCGGCCCAGGCGGGCTGGGCCGCACGGGCCCGCTCGAAGGCGCTCGCCACGTCCTCGGGGGTGGACTCCGGCAGGTCGGCCAGCTTCTCCCCGGTGAAGGGGGTGTGGTTGGCCGTACGGCCCGATCCGGCCACACCCCGGGTCAGCTGGGCGATCACCTCGGGAGTCACCACATCGGCGGCGGTGCGTACGCCCGCGGGGGCGGCGGCCACCGGGTTGGTGCCGAGCGGGGCAGCGGAGGTGGACGTGGAGGCCTGCGAGTCCGTCATGAGGGCGAGAGTACGTCCAGCCGCACGCTTTGGGTACCCGTGAGTAACGGGTTTTCACACTCCTCACAAACAAGCCAGTGATCACTGGCAACAAAGCCCCTGATCAGGAGCCCTGCCGTCGCAGCACGGCCCGGCGGGCCTCAGCCGGAGCTGCCCGGCGCACGCCATCCGCGCAGCATCGTGTCGAACTGCGCCCGGGTCGTGTCCCAGTCGTCCGCCGGACCCGTCATGTACATCGCGTACTCCGGACCGCTCTCCTCGCCGAAGTACATCTGGTCGATGGCGTGGCGCGGACCCGGATGGTCCTTGGTCTCGGTCCAGGTGAACTCCCAGAGCGAACCCGGCCGGTCCCGGTACGTGTTGGAGTGCAGGGTCTCGCGCTGGTAACCGGGAAGCCGTTTGGCGAGCTGCGTCTCCAGGCTCAGCATGTGCATGTACGGATTCTCGAAGTCGGGCGCCGGATCGATGCTGATCCGGATGTAGTGCACGCCGTTGTCCGGGGTGTAGTCGATCTGGTTGCCGTCCGCCCGGCGCTCCCAGCCGTCGGGCACGGTCAGGCTGAAGCCCTCGGGGTCGTTCACCCGGTGCCAGCCCTTGGGCACGTCCTTCACCTTCACCTCGGGCTTGGCCGAGGGCGAAGGGCTGGGAGCGGTCCTGCCGGAAGTGGCGCCCGCGTGCGCGCCCGTGCCGTCGCGCCCGGTGGTGTTCTCCGTCCGGTCCCCGTACTTCATCGCGGCGAGTCCCGCGCCACCGCCGACCAGCGCCGCGGCCGCGATGACCAGGACCACCGTGCGCCAGCGGCCGCGGCTGCGCCGGGGCGCCGGGGCCGGGGCCGGCGTCGGGGCCGGGGCGGCGGCCGGCTGGGGCAGTTGGGTGGTTCCGGGCCCGGACGGGCCCTCCGGACCCAGGGAGCGCAGGACCTCGTCGGGGACGCTCTGCGTCGGTACGAACGCCTGCGCCGCCACGGGCGCGCGGCCCTCCATGGCGTCCAGCAGCATCCGTTCGGTCTCCGCGGCCGACGGACGCTCGTCCGGCTCCTTGCGCAGCAGCGCGGTGATCACGGAGGTCAGCGGGCCCGCCCGGCCGGGCGGCGGGGGCTCCTCGGCGACGACGGCCTGCATGGTGGAGATCGGGGACGTACGGCGGAACGGCGAGCGCCCCTCGACCGCGGTGTAGAGCGTGGCACCGAGCGACCACAGGTCGGACGCCGGCCCCGGGTCTCCGCCGCGCACCCGCTCGGGCGCCAGGTAGTCGATGGAACCGACCAGTTCACCGGTCCGGGTGATGGTCGAGTCGCCCTCGATGGCGGCGATCCCGAAGTCGGTGAGCAGCACCTGGCCGTCCTTGGCGAGCAGCACGTTGCCGGGCTTCACGTCACGGTGCAGGACCCCCGCTGCGTGCGCGGCGCGCAGGGCGCTCAGCACGTGGAGGCCGATCCTGGCGGCCTCGCGCGGCTCGACCTCGCCGGACTCCTTGGCGGCGTCGGCGAGGGACGGGCCGTCGACGTACTGCATGACGATCCAGGGCCGGTTGTCGTACTCGATCACGTCATGCACGGTGACCACGCCCGGGTGCGTGATCCGGGCCGCCGCGCGGGCCTCCTTCTGCGTGCGGGCGTGCAGCACGATCCGGTCGGCCTCGGCGACAAAGAGACCGGCGGTCAACTCCTTGACCGCGACCGTGCGGTGCAGCACCTCGTCGTGGGCGCGCCAGACCTTGCCCATGCCGCCGCGCCCGAGGACTTCGCCCAGCCGGTACCTTCCGGCCAGCACCAGTCCCGTTTCCGTGCTCTGTGATCGATCCACGTATCCCCGCCCCGTTCCTCGGGTGCCAGATTACGGAGGGGATGCACGCCCACGGAACCTCGCACCACCCACGAGACCGCACTGTGATGCTTGTCGCTCCGTCATCGACCGGGTGTTGTACGGAGAGAGTTCAGGGCGTCACGCGGTAGGAGGAGATGGCTTGTTCGTAGATGTCCGAAACCTTGTCGCGCCGGTTCTCCGGGCCGATGACCTGGATGACGTGGTAGCGGCCGTCCACGACCATCACGAGATTGCGGGCGTAGACCTCGCGTCCCGACGCGTCCTGCCAGGTGAACTGGCCCTCCGCCATGGCCTGTCGCCCGACGTCTATCCGGCGCAGCCCGCTCGACCCCGACCAGCTGGAGTCGCGGAACTGCTGCAACTCCAGTTCCTTGTCGGCCTGGTACGCCAACGGGTCGTTGCCGCCGGCCTTGACGGTGTCGCGTCCCGGGACGATCAGCAGGCTGAAGCCGTCGCTGCCGTAGCGGATCTGGCGGTCCGCGTTGGCGGGGCTGCGCTGCCAGCCCTTGAGCACGCCGACCTCGAAGCCCTCCGGATCCTTGCGCAGGGTGTAGCCGGAGGCGAGCGCGACGGCGGAGCGGCTGGTCTGCGGCTGCTGCGCACCGGGTGACCCCGAGGACGTCGAGCCGCCGGACCCGCCGATGCCGGGCTCCGGCGAACCGGACGTCGACGACGCCGGGCCCGTGGAACGGGTGCCCGGTTCACCGCCCGACTTGGGCATGAACATCACGGCGTACGCGATGGCCGCGACGAGGGCCAGCAGGATCAGCACCAGGAGCAGCCTCCCGAGCCGCCGCGGCGCCCGCCGCTCGCCGTCACGGGGGCGGGGCGGGGTGCGCAGCGCCTTGGGACCCTTGGGCTCACGCGGCACCCGGGGGGCCTGGGGAGGCCGGGGGGGCTGGGCGACCCGGGGGGCTTGGAAGGCATTGGAAGCCTTGGGGGCTCTTTCCGGCCCGGGTCCGTCCTGCCGGTCGGGCCTGTCCTTGGTGTGGCGGTGGCGGCCGTGGGCCGCGCTCCTGCCACGTCGTCTGCGGACCAGCTCGCCCCTGCGACGTACGACGGGAAGCCGGGCGCTGTCGGCGGACGGCAGGGGCACGACGTCCAGACCGGCCTCGGGCTCGGGCGCCGAGCGCACCAGGGAGCGCAGCCAGCCGCTCAGCTCCTCGAAGTCCGGCCGCTCGGTGGGGTCCTGGCGCAGCAGGGACTCGACGACGGGACGCAGCGGGCCGCACTCCTCGGCGAAGGCGGGTGGTTCGCCACAGACCATCTGGACGAGCTCGGCGGCGTTCTCCTCGGGGTACGGGGCATGGCCCTGGACCGCGCGGTAGAGCAGGGCGCCGAGCGCCCAGAGGTCGGTGGAGGGGCCGATGGGCGGCGCCAGCCGCCAGTTCTCGTGGACGGGGCCGGCCTGCTCGGGCGCCCAGCGCTCGGTGACCGCGCCGACCACGGCGATCCGGGCCTGCCGGGCGCGCTCGGCGGCGAGCGGGGTGGCCGGGCCGCGGTAGGCGGAGCCGGTACGGCCGCTCCCGGCACCCTCGTCCCAGTGGTCCGGCTGTTGCTGTCGGCCGGGCCGGTGCGCGGGCACTGCCGGAAGGTCGCCGTGACGCCGGGCGTCGGCGCGCAGGGCGTCCTCGCCCGAACCTCCGGCGGGGACGGGGCGCCCGGATCCGGGGCCGTCGCTCCAGGAGCCGGTGAGGTGCAGCCGCCGCGCGTGGGGCCGACCGTCCTCGTCGTCGTCCTCGTCGTGGGGATCCGCGGCGTACGGATCCTTGGCGTACGGGTCGTCGGCGAACGGGTCGTCGGTGGCGTGGCTCCGGGGAGCGGCCGGCTGCGGACGGCTGTGGTCCGGGTCGGACGGTTCCGTGCCTTCCGGCCGTGCGGAACGCTGGACCGGCAGGCTGCCGGTGTCCTCCGCCTCGCCCGCCCCGGTGCGGCGCCGGTCCTCGCTGACGCGTGCGGCGGCGCGGGCGCCCGCACGGTAGGCGGCGATGGCTCCGGCGCGCGCGGCCCGCAGGTGCGCGGCGTCTCCCGTTCCGCCGTGCGTGTCGTCGTCGTGGGAGTGACGATCATCGGGGTGGCCGTCGTCGCCGTGGCGGTCGTCGGGGCGATCGCCGCCGCCGTACGGGTCGTCATCGCCGTACGGATCACCGCCATACGGATCACCGCCATACGGATCATCGGCGTACGGATCATCGGCGTACGGATCATCGCCGTACGGTTCGTCATCGCCTTGGGAGTCGCCGGTCGCCCGGCCCGCCTCGATCGCGGCCGGGCCGCGTGAGGCCGGCACCTCGGCCGGAGGGGCGGGCACGGACGGCATGGGCGGCGGAGGCGGTATGGCAGGCGGGGGCGGCGCGAACACCCCGGCCGGACCCGCGCCGATCGCCGGGCGGCCGAACCCGCCCTCGTCGCCGTATCCGCCCTCGTCGCCGTATCCGCCCTCGTCGCCGTATCCGCCCTCGCGCCCGTATCCGCCCTCGTGCCCGTCCTCGTCCTCGCCCTCGTCGAGCTGCGGTGTCGGTACGTACCCGCAGAGCGCCTCCTCCGCCGCCCCGGCCGCCAGGCCGGTCAGCACCACGCGGCCGTCGTCACAGATCAGCACCGTGCGGACGGTGATGTTCCGGTGGGTCCAGCCGTGGGCGTGCAGCACCCGCAGCGCGGTCAGCACGTCGGAGCCGATCTCGGCGGCCCGGAAGGGATTGAGCGGTCGCTCCACGAGCAGGGCGGCGAGCGGGCGGGCCGCGACGAGTTCGCTCACGATCCAGAGCGAACCCGCCTCGGCGAACACGTCGAAGACCTGGTCGAGCCTGGGGTGGTCGGGGACCTGGGCCGCCGCCTGTGCCGCTTCCACGGCGCGCCGGACCGCCGGGTCCGCGGGCGCGCGCACGGCCCGTCCGGTGGCCCGTCGGTCCGCCGGGCCGGGATCGTCGGCGTCGAGCACCTCGGCGTCCACCACCTCGGGCAACGGCACCTGCCGGACCAGGACTTCCTGTCCGCTGTAGGTGTCGAATGCCCGGGTCTCGACCACTTCGTACTCATCGGTCGAAGGCAGCGGAAGGCGGTAGCGGTCGGCAAGTACCCGACCCGCGTAGTCGTCCACGACGCCTCCCCAGAGCGCGCTGTCCCCCCGGCCACGAAGACCGCGTCCATCCATCAATTGCGGTCACTTACCGTGCAATTGACCTACCGTTCCGGCTGCGTACGGTCTTCAGGCTCTCACGATACGTGGCAAGTGACGGCCGCGCGGCTGGGTCGGCTCATCCCGGCCCTTTTCACCCACGGGTCAGTCGATGGGCTTGAACGTGTCGAACGCGGTCTTGCGCAGCGTCCGGCACTCCGCGCTGTCCCACTCGTCCGCCTTGCAGCTGATCATGATCGCGTAGCCGTGGCCGGCGTCGACCTTGAAGCCCCGGTTGAGCACATGGACCCGCCGGCCGTGCTGGGTGCGCTCGAACTGCCAGTCGGCGACGGTCGGGTAGCCGTTGTACTGGACCTTGTTGATGCCGAGTTGATGGAAGCCGTTGCTGCTGGCCGCGACGGCGGCCTTCGCGGCGTTCCAGGCCGCGGCCGCGTCACCACCGGGCGAATCGGTGTAGTCGACCTGGATACGGGGGAAGCCACCGCTGACGTCGTAGATGGCACCGGAGTTGCTGCCCGCCTTCTGGTCGAAGCGGAAGTTCTCGGGCATGGCGATCGTGAAGTGGAATTCCTTGTTCGTCACTGTCCGGAACCCGGCGGGCAGCGCGTCTCCCGGCTTGTCGCCCTTGTCGCTGCCCTTGTCGCTGTCCTTGCCGTTGCCCTTGTCCTCGCCCTGGCCCTGGTTGCCGCTCTGGTCCTGGCCCTTGCCCTTGCCCTGGTTCTTGCCGCTGCCGCTGTCGGTGTCCGTGGAACCACCGGTCGCCGTCGAGGGACCGGCCGAGGTCGACTTGTCGCCCTTGCCGTTGCCGTTGCTCGCGTCGTTCTCGTCGTTCCCGCCGAGCGTGAGCGCGAGGACCGTGCCGATCACGGCGAGCACGATCACGGCCGCGATGATCGCCAGGGTGCGGCGCGGGACCACGTCCGTGATGGACGCCCGGGGCGGGGTGGCCGGTGACGTCGCCGGGCGCGGCGGCGGCACGACAGCGGAGGCCGCAGTCCCGCCGACCGCGGCAGCCGCGGGCCGGGCAGGCTTCGCGGGGGTGTCCGCGCCACCGGCCGCGGGGGCGTCCGACGGAGGCGCCTTGGGCGCGGGCGGCGCGGTGACCGAGGCCGCGGCGGTGCCCGCCGCGACGGCCGGTGTCGCCTTCGCGTTCCGTACGGAGCGCAGTGCGCCCCGCAGCCGGTCCCGCGTGCCCTCGCCCTGTTCCGCGGGCTTCGGCGTCGCCTTGGCACGGGGCTCGGCCGGAGCCTTGGGCAGCGCCATGACCTGGGTGGCGTCGGCGGGCGGGGGCACCACCGGGTCCGGCTTCTCGGGGGCGTGGATCACGTCGTTGAGCAGGGCACGGGCGCCCGCGTCGTCGAGCCGCTGCTCGGGGTCCCTGGCGAGCAGGCCGTAGATGACCTCCTCCAGCGGACCGGCGTTCTTCGGCGGGTCGAGCGGTTCGGTCATCACCGCGGTCAGGGTGGCGATGGCCGACCCCTTGTCGTACGGCGGTGAGCCCTCGACGCTGGCGTACAGCAGTCCGCCGAGCGACCAGAGGTCTGCGGGCGGTCCCGGCTTGTGGCCGCGGGCGCGCTCGGGCGAGATGTACGAGGGGGCGCCGACGAGCATGCCCGTCGAAGTGACCGACGGGTCGCCCTCGACCTGGGCGATACCGAAGTCGGTCAGCACGACCCGGCCGTCCTCGGCGATCAGCACGTTGGACGGCTTCACATCGCGGTGCAGGATGCCCTCACGGTGCGCCGAGCGCAGCACGTCGAGGATGGCGAGGCCGACCTCGGCGGCGCGCTTCGGCGTCAGCACGCCGTCCTCGCGCACCGCTTCGGCGAGGGACTTGCCCTCGATGAGCTCCATCACGATCCACGGCCGGTCGTCCTCGTCGACCACGTCGTAGACCGTCACCGCGCCGTTGTTGCGGATCCTGGCAATCGCCTTCGCCTCACGCAGCGTGCGCGTGATGAGCCGTCGCTTCTCGTCGTCGTCGATGGCCGAAGGGAACCGCAGTTCCTTGACCGCGACCGTGCGGCCCAGCGTCTCGTCGACGGCACGCCAGACCGTGCCCATACCGCCCCGGCCGAGCACCTCCCCGAGCCGGTAGCGCCCCGCAAGGAGACGTCCGTCCTTGTCCCGTTGGGGCTCCCGTGCCTGCTCTGCCTCCGACATGCGTCCCCTCTGCGATCAACCCGCCCTGGCAGAGCGTTCATTGTCCCTCACCCCGGCACCGGTCATGGTGCCGGGTCCGCAGGCCCGTCATGATGTGCCCGGAGGAAGGGAATCCCTGCCTTGCCGATACTCAGGGCGTTGTTCGCCGCCCCGTTGGTACTGGCGCTGTTCGTACTGGGAACAACGACCCTGCCCAGCGAACCACACCTCACCCCCGCAGCCACCTACCTGTCCCGGCTCGTCACCGAGGGCGGCGCTCCCACGGCGGCGCTGCTGGCCCATCGTGTCTCTTCCGCACCGTACGACACCTACCGCTCGACAGGCCCCGATGTCCGGCGGGCGGACCGGTTCCGGGCGGGCAGCATCACCAAGACCTTCGTCGCCACGGTCGTGCTCCAACTCGTCCGGGAACACAGGCTGCGGCTGACGGACACGGTCGAACGGCTGTTGCCGGGGCTGGTGCACGGCAACGCCGACCGCCGCATCACTCTGCGCGCCCTGCTCAGCCACACCAGTGGCCTCTACGACTACACCGCCGACCCATCGACCCACCCCCGCTCCGCCACCGCGGCGCTGCGCGTCGCCCTGTCCCATCGTCCGACGGGCGCCCCCGGCCGCTACGCGTACTCCAACACCAATTACGCCGTACTCGGACTCGTCGTTCAACGGGTCACCGGACACCCCTACGCAACCGAGATCCGCAACCGCCTCATCACCCCTCTCCGTGTCACGGGCACCTCGCTCCCGGGCGCCCGGACCGCTCTGCCCATCCCGCACGGCCGCGGCTACACCCGCGATCCGGCCGACGGCAGCCTGCGCGACGCCACGACGCTCGACCCGCGCACGGCGGGCGCGGCCGGCGAGCTGATCTCCACGCTCGACGATCTGAACCGCTTCTACACGGCCCTGCTGGGCGACCGTCTCCTCGCGCCCGCCCAGCTGGCGATCCTGCTGAACACCGGGGCCACGCACGGCGTCTACGGTCTGGGCATCTATCCGCAGAAGCTCTCCTGCGGCATCACCGTCTGGGGGCACAACGGCCATATCGCGGGCAGTTACGTCCGGACCGCCGCCACCCGTGACGGCAGGCATACCCTGACGTACCGCATCGACACGGACACCCTGGCCGATGCGGCGACCCTCGAAACCGCGCTGCTGGACGCGAAGTTCTGCGACGGGACGCCGAAGCCCCGGAGTTCCTAGATCGGCACGATGTCCGGAGCCCCGAGCCGCGCCGCGTCGGCCGTGAGGTCGTCCGGCTGCCGCTGCGACTCCCGCTCCGCCTGCACCCGCTTCTCGTAGTGCTCGACCTCTCGGTCGATCTGCCCCTCGTCCCAGCCCAGCACCGGCGCCATCAGTTCCGCGCAGAGCCGGGCGCTGTTCGTGCCCCGGTCGAAGGTTTCGATGGAGATCCGGGTCCGGCGGGTCAGCACGTCGTCGAGATGGCGGGCCCCCTCGTGCGAGGCCGCGTAGACGATCTCGGCCTTCAGGTAGTCGTCCGCCGCGGGCAGCGGCTCCCCCAGCACCGGATCGCCGAGGATCAGCTCGAGGATCTGCTCGGTCATCGAGCCGTACCGGTTGAGCAGGTGCTCCACCCGGGCGACATGGAGGCCCGTGCGGGCCGCGATCCTCGCGCGGGCGTTCCACAGGGCCGGGTATCCCTCCGCCCCCAGCAGCGGGATCTCCTCGGTGACGCAGGCCGCCACCCGCTGGTCCAGACCGTGCACCGCCTCGTCCACGGCGTCCTTCGCCATCACCCGGTACGTCGTGTACTTGCCACCCGCCACGACCACGAGACCCGGCAGCGGATGCGCCACCGTGTGCTCGCGCGAGAGCTTGCTGGTGGCATCGGACTCGCCGGCCAGCAGCGGCCGCAGCCCGGCGTAGACGCCCTGGACGTCGTCCCGGCTCAGGGGCGTGGCCAGGACCGAGTTGACGTGTTCGAGCAGGTAGTCGATATCGGCGCTGGACGCCGCCGGGTGCGCCTTGTCCAGGTCCCAGTCGGTGTCCGTCGTCCCGATGATCCAGTGCCGTCCCCATGGGATGACGAAGAGGACGGACTTCTCGGTCCGCAGGATCAGGCCGGTCGAGGAGTGGATGCGGTCCTTGGGGACGACCAGGTGAATGCCCTTGGACGCCCGGACGTGGAACTGTCCGCGCTCCCCGATCAGCGCCTGGGTGTCATCCGTCCAGACCCCGGTCGCGTTGACCACCTGCTTGGCTCTGACCTCGTACTCCCCGCCCGCCTCGACGTCCTCCACCCGGGCGCCGACGACCCGCTCGCCCTCCCGGAGGAAGCCGATCACCCGCGCGCGGTTGGCCACATGTGCGCCGTATCCGGCGGCGGTGCGCACCAGGGTCGCCACATAGCGGGCGTCGTCCATCTGCGCGTCGTAGTACTGCAAGGCGCCGATCAGGGCGTCCTTCTTCAGTGCCGGGGCGACCCGCAGGGCATGGCGGCGGGAGAGATGCCGGTGCACGGGCAGGCCGCGGCCGTGCCCCGACGACACCGACATCGCGTCGTAGAGCGCCACGCCGGAACCGGCGTAGAGCCGCTCCCAGCCCTTGTGCTGCAACGGATAGAGGAACGGCACCGGCTTCACCAGATGCGGGGCCAGCCGCTCCAGGAGCAGCCCGCGCTCCTTCAGCGCCTCCCGGACGAGCGCGAAGTCGAGCATCTCCAGATACCGCAGCCCGCCGTGGATCAGCTTGCTCGACCTGCTCGATGTGCCCGACGCCCAGTCGCGGGCCTCGACCAGGCCGGTCGAGAGTCCTCTCGTCGCCGCGTCCAGCGCCGTACCGGCGCCGACCACGCCCGCCCCCACGACCAGCACGTCCAGTTCGCGCTCGGCCATCGCGGCCAGCGCCTCGGCGCGCTCCGCAGGTCCCAGTGTCGCTGTCCTCACCGCTGCCTCCCGGGTAGATCGGGGTGGTCCGGCACGGGGACGCGACCCGACCCGGCGGTCGGGGCGGCCCGTGCCCACCTCTCGATTCTGTCCGCCGTCCACGACTTCGGCCACCGCCTGTGGACAACACCAGGACGACAGGAGGCCCACAATGCGACATATAGTTCATATTTACGCCTAGTGTGACATTGCGCTGTCCACAGCGGTTGCGCTTTCTGCCCTCATGGTCCATAGACCGACCGGGAAGGACGGCCCATCCACATGCCCGCAGACCTCGCCGTCATCGGACTCGGCCACCTCGGCCTGCCCCTCGCCCAGGCCGCCGTGGCCGCAGGCGTGCAGACCGTCGGCTACGACACCGACCCACGCGCCTGCACGGAACTCTCCGCGGGCCGCACCCCCGTCGAGGGATCGCTCACCGCCTCGGACGTCCGCCGGATGCTCTCGGGGGGTTTCCGGCCCACCACCAACCCGGCCGAACTGGGCCGGGTCCGTACCGCGGTGATCTGCGCCCCCACCCCGCTCGGCGCCGACCGCACACTCGACCTGACCGCCGTCTGCGACGCGGCCCGCGCGCTCGCCGCCCGGCTGCGCCCGCACACCACCGTCCTGCTGGAATCGGCCGTGCCGCCCGGCACCACCGAGAACTACCTGCTGCCACTGCTCGAAGAGGGCTCGGGGCTGCGCGCCGGCCGCGACTTCCACCTCGCCTGCTCCCCCAGCCGCCTCGACCCCGGAAACCGGAGCCACGTCTACGCCAACACCCCCAAGGTCATCGGCGGCCTCACCCCCGCCTGCACCGAATCCGCCGCCGCCTTCTACGGCCGGCTCACCGACAAGGTCGTCCGGGCCCGCGGGCCGCGCGAGGCCGAGATGACGAAGGTCCTGGAGACCAACTTCCGGCACGTCAACATCGCCCTGGTCAACGAGATGGCGGTGCTCTGCCACGACCTCGGCGTCGACCTGTGGGACGTCATCCGGTGTGCCGAGACCAAGCCTTTCGGCTTCCAGCCGTTCCGTCCGGGCCCCGGCGTCGGCGGCCACGGCGCACCCGTCGACCCGGGCTACCTCCCGTACAACAGCCGCACCCCCGGCCACCCCCTGCGGATGGTCTCGCTCGCGCAGGAGATCAACGGCCGGATGCCGCAGTACGTGATCCAGCGCTGCGCCACCCTGCTGAACGAACACGGCAAGTCCGTCCGCGGCGCCCGGGTGCTGCTGCTCGGGGTCACCTACAAGCCCGACCTCGCCGACCAGGAGGGCTCCCCCGCCCGGGAGATCGCGACCCGGCTGATGGACATGGGCGCCCAGATCGGCTACCACGACCCGCACGTCCTGGACTGGCGGGTGCGCGAACTCCCGGTCCCGCGCGCCGACTCGCTGTACGAGGCGGCGTCGAGCGCCGACCTCACGGTGCTGCTCCAGCACCACCGGACGTACGACCTCCAGGGCCTCGCAGTGAAGGCCCAGCTCCTCCTGGACACCCGGGGCACGACCCCGGCGGGGGCCGCGCACCGGCTGTGAGAGCCCCTCCCCTGGGATTTCGGTGGGCGATGTCACAGGCTGCTGCTAGCCTGCGGCGTCACTTCTCGCACAGTCGTGCGCTTCCGTCCCAGGGGGGATACCACCATGAGTCAGCCCGTGCCGCCGTCGGACCAGCCGCAGCAGCCGTACAACGCCCAGCCCGGCGGCAACCCGTTCGCGGGCCAGCAGCCCGGCACCGGGACCGGCAACCCGTTCGCGGGGCAGCAGCCCGGTGCCCCGACGGGCAACCCCTTCGCGGACCAGCAGCCCGGCGCCCCGTTCGGCAGCGCGCCGTTCACCCCGCCGGCCCCGGCACGCGACAACATCGGCCTCGGCCTGGTCGCCGCCGTCGTCGCGGCCGTGGTCGCCGCGGGCGTCTACGGGGCCATCATCGGCGCCACCAAGCACGAGATCGGCTACGCGGCCGTGGGTGTCGGCTTCATCGTCGGCTTCGCGGCGGGCAAGGTCGGCGGCCGCAACCCCGTGCTGCCGGTCGTCAGTGCCGTGCTCGCGCTGGTCGCCGTCTACTTCGGCCAGCTGCTCGGCGAGGCGATGATCGCGGCCAAGGAGCTCCCGGTCACCGTCTCCGAGCTGTTCTTCGACCACTTCAGCCTGCTGAACGAGGCGTGGAAGGCCGACTCCGACTTCATCTCGTACCTCTTCTTCGCCATCGCGGCGGTCGCCGCGTTCTCCGGCGCCAAGAAGGCCGCCGACTAGGGTCTTTCGTTTGGATCCGGCCTGATCCGAACGGGAGAGGCCCTGGTCGCGGACCGCACCCCGCGCACACGGGAGGGGACAGAAAACAGACCTGGTTCGAGACACCCCACCCGGCTCCGAAAAACCCACAAAAAAGCCCCGAGGCCGCCCCCCCTACACCCAACAAACGGAAC
>NZ_JBHVWT010000003.1:220829-334848 GCF_042882135.1 Streptomyces sp. NPDC058240 | reverse complement strand
CCGGTTGGTTTTTTTTTTTGGGGTCTGGCCGGATCAGAAGGGGGGGGCCCTTGTTCGGGAACCGCACCCCGCGCACACGGGGGGGCCCGGACCGCAGCTGCGGTCCGGGCCCTCCCGTCATGCTCGGAACACTCAGCGGCGGTGCTGCGAGTCCGCCACCGTGACCTCGACGCGCTGGAACTCCTTGAGGTCGCTGTACCCCGTCGTCGCCATCGCCCGGCGCAGCGCGCCGAAGATGTTCATCGAGCCGTCGGGGGTGTGCGAAGGACCGGTCAGGACCTCCTCGGTGGTGCCGACCGAGCCCAGGTCCACCAGCTTGCCGCGCGGCACGTCCTCGTGGACGGCCTCCATGCCCCAGTGACGGCCGCGACCGGGCGCGTCCGTCGCACGGGCCAGCGGGGAGCCCATCATCACGGCGTCCGCGCCGCAGGCGATGGCCTTGGGCAGGTCGCCGGACCAGCCGACGCCGCCGTCCGCGATCACGTGCACGTACCGGCCGCCGGACTCGTCCATGTAGTCGCGGCGGGCACCGGCCACGTCGGCGACCGCGGTCGCCATCGGGACCTGGATGCCGAAGACGTTGCGCGTGGTGTGCGCGGCGCCGCCGCCGAAGCCGACGAGGACACCGGCCGCGCCGGTACGCATCAGGTGCAGGGCGGCGGTGTACGTGGCGCAGCCGCCGACGATCACCGGGACGTCCAGCTCGTAGATGAACTGCTTGAGGTTGAGCGGCTCGGCGGCACCCGAGACGTGCTCGGCGGAGACCGTCGTGCCACGGATGACGAAGATGTCCACGCCCGCGTCGACGACGGCCTTGGAGAACTGCGCGGTGCGCTGCGGGGAGAGCGCGGCGGCGGTGACGACACCGGAGTCGCGCACCTCCTTGATGCGCTGTCCGATCAGCTCCTCCTGGATCGGGGCGGAGTAGATCTCCTGGAGGCGGCGGGTCGCCGACTCGACGGGCATCTCGGCGATCTCGTCGAGCAGCGGCTGCGGGTCGGCGTGCCGGGTCCACAGGCCCTCGAGGTTGAGGACGCCGAGGCCGCCCAGCTCACCGATGCGGATCGCGGTCTGCGGGGAGACCACGGAGTCCATGGGAGCGGCCAGGAACGGCAGCTCGAAACGGTAGGCGTCGATCTGCCAGGCGATCGAGACCTCCTTCGGGTCGCGGGTACGACGGCTCGGAACGACGGCGATGTCGTCGAATGCGTACGCCCGGCGGCCGCGCTTGCCGCGCCCGATCTCGATCTCAGTCACGTGTGTGGCCTTTCCCTCTGCGTTTCAGCGCCTTCCAGTATCCCCGACATGCGCGCCAGGGGCGGCCCCGGGAGTCCCGGGGCCGCCCCTGGCACTGTCGGCGGCTACTTGCTGCGGCTGTAGTTCGGCGCCTCGACCGTCATCTGGATGTCGTGCGGGTGGCTCTCCTTGAGCCCTGCGGACGTGATGCGGACGAAGCGGCCCTTGGTCTCCATCTCGTCGATGGAGGCGGCGCCCACGTAGCCCATCGTCTGGCGAAGGCCGCCGACGAGCTGGTGCAGCACGTTGGCCAGCGGGCCGCGGTAGGGCACCTGGCCCTCGATGCCCTCGGGCACGAGCTTGTCGTCCGAGGCCACGTCGGCCTGGAAGTAGCGGTCCTTGGAGTACGAACGGCCCTGCCCGCGGGACTGCATCGCTCCGAGGGAACCCATGCCACGGTACGACTTGAACTGCTTGCCGTTGATGAAGAGGAGCTCACCGGGAGACTCCTCGCAGCCCGCGAGGAGGCTGCCCAGCATGACCGTGTCGGCACCGGCGGCGAGCGCCTTGCCGATGTCGCCGGAGTACTGCAGACCGCCGTCGCCGATGACCGGGACGCCGGCCGCGCGGGCGGCGAGAGCGGCCTCGTAGATCGCGGTGACCTGCGGGACGCCGATACCGGCGACCACGCGCGTGGTGCAGATGGAGCCGGGGCCCACGCCGACCTTGACGCCGTCGACACCGGCGTCGATCAGGGCCTGCGCGCCGTCACGCGTCGCGACGTTGCCGCCGATGACGTCGACGCCGACGCTGGACTTGATCTTCGCCATCCAGTTCAGCGCGTTGCTGTTGTGTCCGTGCGAGGTGTCGACGATGAGGAAGTCCACGCCCGCCTCGGCCAAGCCCTGCGCGCGCTCCAGGGCCTCGGGGCTGGCCCCGACGGCCGCGCCGACGAGGAGGCGGCCCTCGGCGTCCTTGGCCGCGTTCGGGTACTGCTCGGCCTTCACGAAGTCCTTGACCGTGATGAGGCCCTTGAGCACGCCCGCGTCGTCGACCAGCGGAAGCTTCTCGATCTTGTGGCGGCGCAGCAGCTCCATGGCGTCGACGCCGGAGATGCCGACCTTGCCGGTCACGAGCGGCATCGGCGTCATGACCTCGCGCACCTGACGGCTGCGGTCGGACTCGAACGCCATGTCGCGGTTGGTGACGATGCCGAGCAGCTTGCCCGCCTGGTCGGTCACCGGGACGCCGCTGATGCGGAACTTGGCACACAGCGCGTCGGCCTCGGCCAGCGTCGCATCCGGGTGCACGGTGATCGGGTCGGTCACCATGCCGGACTCGGAGCGCTTCACGAGGTCGACCTGGTTGACCTGGTCCTCGATCGACAGGTTGCGGTGCAGCACACCGACGCCGCCCTGCCGCGCCATGGCGATGGCCATGCGGGACTCGGTGACCTTGTCCATCGCCGCGGAGAGCAGCGGAATGTTCACGCGCACGTTGCGGGAGATGCGGGACGAGGTGTCGACTGCGTTGGGCAGCACCTCGGATGCGCCGGGCAGCAGCAGCACGTCGTCGTATGTCAGCCCGAGCGTCGCGAATTTCTCGGGCACTCCGTCGACGTTTGCAGTCATGACACCTTCCTCAAATGGCCTTGATCGGTGCGGATGTCCATGCTAACGGCCTCCGGGGGTGTCTCATTCCACGAGCAAGATCACCCAGAGGTTCTGTAGCTTCGTACGGAACCTTCCGTACGGACCCGACCGGGTCCGCTCACTGCTCCGCGAGGGCCCGCAGCCTGCTCAGGGCCCGGTGCTGGGCGACCCGGACAGCACCCGGCGACATGCCCAGCATCTGTCCGGTCTCCTCTGCGGTCAGTCCGACGGCGACCCGGAGAACGAGCAGCTCGCGCTGGTTGTCCGGGAGGTTGGCGAGGAGCTTCTTCGCCCAGGCCGCATCGCTGCTGAGCAGGGCGCGCTCCTCGGGCCCGAGCGAATCGTCCGGCCGCTCGGGCATCTCGTCGGACGGCACGGCCGTCGATCCCGGGTGCCGCATGGCGGCGCGCTGGAGATCGGCGACCTTGTGGCCCGCGATGGCGAACACGAAGGCTTCGAAGGGTCTGCCGGTGTCCT
Source organism: Streptomyces sp. NPDC058240 (assembly GCF_042882135.1). NCBI lineage: Bacteria > Bacillati > Actinomycetota > Actinomycetes > Kitasatosporales > Streptomycetaceae > Streptomyces > Streptomyces sp. NPDC058240. Next base: position 331,483 of record NZ_JBHVWT010000003.1, on the reverse strand, counting down.
TGTAGCGCGGCAGCGCCATCAGCACCGCGACACAGACCTCCTGCGCCAGGTCCTCCACGAAGTGGCGTGCGTCACCGGGCAGCCGGTTCAGCCGCGACCTGCAGTAGCGCAGCGCGAGAGGATGGACATGGGCCAGCAGATCATGGGTGGCCTGCGCATCGCCCTCGACGGCACGGTGCACCAGGGCACCGATCCCCGTCGTCTCGTCGTCGCGCATCGGACCATGGTGCCCCGGAGCCGCGTCATCCGTGCCGCCGCGTCCGTAGTTGTGCACCGAAGCGTTATGAGCGGGTGCGCCGGAAGTCATGTCCTGCGCCCTCCCCTTCCGCTCGACCGAATCGTTCCCGAGGAACTCCACATCTCAAGGATGCGGCATCGGCCGGGAAGCGTCACATACCGTCGGCGCGACGGGCTCCGCGGTGGGAGCGGAACCCGTCCCGCGCACGTCGGTCACGTCGCCCCGTCCGCCGGAGCGCGGACGGGGAATCGATCGACTGCCGGCCACGGCCGGACCTCAGCGGACCAGGCCCCAGCGGAAGCCGAGCGCCACGGCGTGCGCCCGGTCCGAGGCGCCGAGCTTCTTGAACAGACGCCTGGCGTGCGTCTTCACCGTGTCCTCCGAGAGGAACAGCTCACGGCCGATCTCGGCGTTCGAACGGCCGTGGCTCATCCCTTCGAGCACCTGGATCTCACGCGCCGTGAGCGTCGGCGCCGCACCCATCTCGGCCGACCGCAGCCGGCGCGGAGCGAGCCGCCACGTCGGATCGGCCAGCGCCTGGGTGACGGTGGCGCGCAGCTCCGCACGGGAGGCGTCCTTGTGCAGATAGCCGCGGGCACCGGCGGCGACCGCGAGCGCGACACCGTCCAGGTCCTCGGCGACGGTCAGCATGATGATCCTGGCCCCGGGGTCGGCGGAGAGCAGCCGCCGGACCGTCTCCACACCTCCGAGACCGGGCATGCGTACGTCCATCAGAATCAGATCCGAACGATCGGCGCCCCAGCGGCGGAGGACTTCCTCGCCGTTGGCCGCCGTCGTCACCCGCTCGACGCCGGGCACGGTCGCGACCGCGCGACGGAGCGCTTCTCGGGCAAGCGGGGAGTCGTCGCAGACGAGGACGGATGTCATGACCGTCCTCCGCAGCTGATGCGCGTCACCTTGAGCCTCCAGGCTGTTACAAGTCGTCACCTGTGCGGTTGACACTCTCGGACACCTGCCCGATCGCTTTTTTCGTCAACCGCCTCCGCCCTCTCAACGATGGTCACTCGAAAGAGTTACGGGTCGGACAAGCGGGTTCGACACTCTACGTGAGGGGGCGCACACGGAGGAGAACGGCACGGATCATCCATCAGTCAACCGAATCTTCACATGAAGGTATGCCCCATTTAGCGGGTTTTCTTCCCTTTTGCTGGTGTCTGTGGATAGATTCGCAATCAGTCATATTTACATCTACTTACACCGTAGATGTACGGTCGTGGGCACGGTCGATGACGGATGACAACGACGTTTCCGACTCAGCATGGTTTCGAGGGGACAAGCAATGGCAGATTTCTCCCGCCTTCCCGGACCCAACGCCGATCTATGGGACTGGCAACTGCTGGCGGCCTGCCGCGGGGTCGACAGTTCGCTGTTCTTCCACCCGGAGGGTGAGCGCGGGGCGGCACGGAGCGCCCGCGAGAACTCGGCGAAAGAGGTCTGCATGCGATGCCCGGTGCGTGCCGAGTGCGCGGCACACGCCCTGGCGGTACGAGAGCCCTACGGGGTGTGGGGCGGACTGACCGAGGACGAGCGCGAGGAGCTCATGGGACGGGCCCGCAGCCGGCTGATCGCGGCGGCGGCACCCTCGGGCGTTCCCTCCCCGTCCGGGCACGGCTGACCCGCCGCACCCGTACCGCAAATACAGAAACGTTTCCGCGATTCACCCGGCCACGACGAGGGGCCGGGTCATCGGCAGGCCGCTCAGCGGGCGGCCGCCAGGGACAGCCGGTCCAAGGTGGCCGCCACCGCCGGAACCTGGGCCAGGTCGGGCAGGGTCAGCGCGACGATCTCCCGCTCGATGGCCGGTTCCACCGTCACGGTGCACGCCCCCTTGGGACGTACCGACTCGATCGCCAACTCCGGCAGCACGGCCACCCCGAGTCCGGCGCCGACCAGGCCGACCACCGCCGGGTAGTCGTCGGTGGCGAAGTCGATCCGGGGAGTGAAGCCCGACTCCTCGCAGACCTCCACGAGCTGGCGGCGGCAGCGCGGGCAACCCGCGATCCACGACTCCCCGGCCAGATCGGCGATGCCCACCGCGGCGGAACCCGACAGCCGGTGGCCCTCGGGAACCAGGCCGATCAGCCGGTCGGTGAGCAGCGGGCGTACGACCAGGTCGTCCCATTCGGTGCCGGAGGCGCCGTAGCGGAACGCCAGCGCGATGTCGCAGTCGCCCTCGCGCAGCATTTCGACCGAGCGCGGCGGTTCGGCCTCCACCAGCGAGACCCGGGTGCCGGGGTGGGCCTCGCGCAGTGCGGCGAGGGCGCCGGGGACCAGGGTGGAGCTGCCGCTGGGGAACGAGACGAGCCGGACCCGGCCGGCCCGCAGACCGGCGATGGCGGCGACCTCCTCCTCGGCGGCGGTGAGGCCGGCGAGGATGCCGGAGGCGTGCCGGACAAGAGCCTCGCCGGCCTGGGTGAGCCGCATCTCGCGTCCCGTACGGATCAGCAGCGTAGTGCCCGCGGATGCCTCCAGGGCCTTCATCTGCTGGCTGACCGCTGGCTGGGTGCAACCCAGTTCGCGAGCGGCGGCGGAGAACGAGCCGGTGGCGGCCACGGCGCGCAGGACACGGAGATGACGGGCTTCGATCACCTCTCAACCATAAGCGACTCTTGGGTCGGGTGTGAGTTATTGCAATGCATCTTTGAGGGTGGAATGGTTAGCGTCTCCGTATGACGTCCATCGAACCGGCAGAGCCGATGCGGCTGCTGACCGTGAATGTGGGACGGCCGAAGGCCGTCGACCACACCGACGCCCCCGCGGGCGTGACCGGCATCGACAAGCGGCCGGCCGACGGGCCCGTACGCGTCACCGACCCCGGGCCCAAGGGCACCGGCGGCAGTGGTCTGGCCGGGGACGCGGTGTGCGATCTGCGTCATCACGGCGGCTCCGACCAGGCGGTGTACGCCTTCGCCCGCGAGGAACTCGACGCGTGGGAACGGGAGCTCGGCCGCCCGCTGGCCAATGGTTCGTTCGGCGAGAACCTGACGACCCGCGGGCTGGACGTGAGCGGTGCGAGGATCGGCGAGCGCTGGCGCATCGGCCGCGATCTGGTGCTGGAGGTGACGTCGGGCCGGATTCCGTGCCGTACGTTCGCCGGTCATCTCGACGAACCGCGCTGGGTCAGGCGGTTCACGCAGGCGGCGGCTCCCGGCGCCTATCTGCGGGTGATCGAGCCGGGTGGGATCCGGGCCGGGGACCCGGTCGAGATCGTGCACCGCCCGGACCACGACGTCACCGTGCAGATGGAGTTCCTGGCCGCGACGACACGGCGGGACCTGCTGCCGGGGCTGCTCGCGGCGGGGGACGCGCTGCATCCCGAGGCGCTGCGTGCCGCTCTGGAGTACGTCGAGAAGTCGGCGGCGGACGGCTGATCGCGGCGTGCCTGACAGGCACTAACGTGCCGCGTATGACGACTGCACTGATTACGGGCGCGACCGCGGGGATCGGTGCCGCCTTCGCGCGGCGGCTCGCGGCCGATGGGCACAACCTGGTGCTGGTGGCACGTGACACCGAGCGGCTGCGCGAGCAGGCGACCGAGCTGCACGACCGGCACGGCATCGAGGCCGAGGTACTGAGGGCCGATCTGTCCGAGGACGAGGGGATCGCCGCGGTCGAGGACCGGTTGACGGACCGTCGGCATCCGGTCGATCTGCTGGTCAACAATGCCGGGTTCGGCAACAAGGGCCACTATCTGGACGTGCCCATGGCCGATGAGCTGAAGATGCTGAAGGTGCACTGCGAGGCGGTGCTGCGGCTGACCTCCGCGGCCGCGGCCGGGATGCGGGAGCGCGGCCGGGGCGGGGTGGTCAACGTGGCCTCGGTGGCGGCGTTCGTGCCGCGCGGGACGTACGGCGCGTCCAAGGCGTGGGTCGTGCAGTTCACCCAGGGCGCGGCGAAGGACCTGGCCGGTTCGGGGGTGCGGCTGATGGCGCTGTGCCCGGGGTTCGTACGGACGGAGTTCCACCAGCGGGCCGGGATGGGGACCGGCAACATTCCGGGCTGGATGTGGCTCGACGCGGACAAGCTGGTGGAGGCGGCCCTGGCGGACCTGGCACGGGGCAAGTCGGTCTCGGTCCCGGACCCGCGGTACAAGGCGTTGATGGGGCTCGTGAAGGTGACGCCGCGCGGCCTGCTCGGAGGGGTCACCTCCAAGACAGGCCGCAAGTACGGTCCTCAGTGAGCGGTCGGTTACCGCACCCCGCGGCCCGCGTAGGCGCCGATGTTGGGGGCGCCGGGCTTCAGTGCGTTGCCGAAGTAGTCCTTGCCGCCGTTGTTCTCGATGACGGCTCCGGCGGCGAGGGCGGGCGAACCCGCGCCGAGCCGGAAGTCGGCCCGGAGCTTCGGGTCGGCCGTGATGCCGCCGGGGTTCGGGCGGGTCATGTCGATGCCGTAGAAGGCGTTGTGGTCGAAGGAGAGCCCGGGGGTCGGGTTCTTGAAGGCGTAGCCGCCGGTGCCCTCGCTCACGAAGACGTTGTTGCGGATGGCCAGTTCGTGCTGGGTGGTGGCGGGGCTGCCGGCGTCGTCCTGGACGAGGTATCCGGGGATCTGCTCCTTGTTGTGGAAGGTGTTGTTGTAGATCTCGGTGCCGAGGATCGGGCCCCAGCAGTTCTGGATGAGGCGGGCACCGTCGTCGCGGCTGACGTTGTAGCGGGCGACCGTGCCGATGGTCTTGGCGCCGCTGTACGGGCAGATCAGCAGGAAGCCGCCCTTGTTGTCGTGGCTGTAGTTGTACTGGAAGACGGTGTTCTGGGAGGCGCCGTCGGCGTCGAAGGACATCCCGTCGTGGGTGTTGCCGCCGCCCGAGACCTCGTTGTACTCGACGGTCGTGTCGTCGGTGTTGAAGGTCCAGATGCCCGCGTTGGCGGAGGGCGAGCGGAGCTGGAAGCCGTCGACCCGGTTGTGGTCGACGCGGGCGCCGCTGGTGGTGTCGAGCTTCATGCCGTCGCCGGCCAGGGACTTGAGAGTGTTGTGGTGGATGCGGACTCCGGTGCTGGGCGTCCACTCCCCCGGGTACACGTTCGGGTCCTGCTGCTGACCGACCAGATCGCGCTTGGAGAAGGTCGACTTGAAGTAGATGCCCTCGCGGTCGACGTCCTCGATGCGGTTGTTCCCGATGTCCAGACCGTCGTACCAGCTGGCCTTCGCCTTGCCCTCGACGGCGATGTGGATCGCGCTGGAGCCGGAGACCGTCTTGTAGTCGCCGCCGCGCACATCGTGGATGTGGAGGCCGGAGATGTCGAAGCCGCGGGCGACGCCGTAGTCGGTGAGGCGGAGCCGGACGCCGTTGCGCTCGCTGCCGGGGTTGTCGGCGTTGGTGATCTCCAGCGCCTTGAGGTGCACGTACTGCGTGTTGGAGAGCAGGACGACATCGTGGGCACCCGCGCCGTCGAGCCTGGCGCGGGCCGGGCCGTTGCCGTAGTCGGCGATGGTGAACGGGGCGCGGGCGGAGCCGGTGCCCGTGGGGGCGAGGGTGCCGGTGCAGGTGGCGCCGCGCTTGAAGAGGAGCCGGTCACCGGGGCCGTAGGTGTGCGCGTTGGCCTCGGCGAGCGAGGTCCAGGGGTGCTGCTTGCTGCCGGAGGCGCCGGCCGGGTCCGCGGCGCAGTCGACGTGGAAGGTACGGCCGGTGGGTGCGGCTTGTGCGGCGGTCTGGCCCGCGACGGTCAGGCTGCCGGCGGCCGTCAGGGCCGCGAGCGCCGCAGCAGTGACGCGATGTCTCACAATTCCTCCGTACGAACGGTCAGGGTCGGGACGAACAGTCGGGGTGGGGGCGGGACGAGTCCGCATCGCCGGAATCCTGGACTTGGATTGATCGAACGTCAATGGATTGCGTTTGAATGATCGAAACTCCCATCGTTCGATCGCGTTGGTCTAGGGTCTTTTGTTTGGATCAGGCCCGCTCAGGGAGCGGAGCCCGGTGCGTGCGATCGCAAGGCGGAGGAGGGAGGCATGGCGGAGCCATGGCGACCGACGACAACGCGGCGAGCGTGCGCACCAGGCTCCGCGAGCCCGGCCTGGTCCGAACGAAAGACCCTAGGGTCGGACAACGGCCCCGGCACCTGGCCGGACCGGGGTCCGGGCCACACACTGCGAGGGGACTGCTGCCGTGCGCGAAAGTGCTGCTGAACGTCATGACCGCCTGCTCGGACTGGTACGGGAACGGGGTTCGGCCCGGGTCTCGGACCTGGCCTCGCAGCTCGGCGTCTCGCCCGTGACGGCCCGCCGTGACGTGGAGGAGCTGGCCGGCCGCGGCCTCCTGGACCGGGTGCACGGATCGGTGTCCTGGCCGCAGGACACCGCCCCGGGCACGGCCGCCGGACCCGGCTCCGCGGGCAGCGGCCTGGTCCTCGGCATGCTCGCGCCCTCGTCGACCTACTACTTCGCCGAGGTCATCCGCGGCGCCCACGAGGCCGCCGCCGGGGCCGGGGCCAGGCTCATCCTGCGGATCTCCGACTACCGGCCCCAGGAGGACCACGCCCGCACCGAGGGGCTGCTCTCCGCGGGCGCCGAAGGACTGCTGGTCGCGCCCGGCTGGCAGGACCCGGGCGACCCCGCCGCGTTCGGCGACTGGATCGCCTCGCTGCCCGTGCCGACCGTGCTGCTGGAGCGCAGGCCCACCGCGGGCTCCCCGTTGGACGGCCTGGACCGGGTCTGCTCGGACCATGCGCACGGCGTGCTGCTGGCGGTGCGCCACCTGGTGGATCTCGGGCACGGGGCGCCGCTGCTGATGGCCCGCGCGGACTCCCCGACCGCCGTCGCGGTGCGGTCCGGGTACGCGGAGGCCCTGGCCGTGCTCGGGCTGCGCGCACCGCAGGACGTGATCGATTCCGTACCGGCCGAACTCGCCCCGGACGCCTTCGAGCAGGCCGTGCGGGCGCTGCGCGAGGCGGTCCTCTCGGGGGTGGCGACGGCGGCACTGATCCACAACGACGTGGACGCGATCCAGGTGGTGCAGCGGCTGGCCGAACTGGGCGTGCGGGTGCCGGAGGACCTGGCCCTGATCGCCTACGACGACGAGGTGGCGGCGCTCGCCGACACACCGCTCACGGCGGTGGCACCGCCCAAGCGCGAGGTGGGCCGGCACGCGACGGAACTGCTGGTGGAGCGGCTGGGCCAGAGCGCGGGCGCACCCCGGCGCCATCTGACGCTGCTGCCGCAGCTGAGGGTCAGGGACTCGTGCGGGGCGCGCCTCCCCTGAGGGCTGTCCCGCAGGCCCGGGGGCAGATCCCGGAGCAGGCGTTCCCGCAGCCCCCGCGCCCGGTTCCGCAGCGTACGCCCAGCGCTTCCGTACGTAACTTATCTGATCTTTTTTCGATCAATCGATCTTTCGCTCTTGACTTCGGTCACAACTGGTCCAAGGATCACGGCCAACGCCAATGTCGCCGCCAGTTCAGGAGCCTCGCTGTGAGCCGCAGTCCGAGCAGAACGTCCCTCGCCGTAGTCGGCACCGCCACCGCCCTCGCCCTCCTCACGGCCTGTGGCGGCAGCGGCGACGATGCCTCCGCCGGAAGCGACGGCAAGCCCGTCAGCATCACCTTCTGGGGCTGGGCCAAGGGGTCCAAGGAGGTCGTTGACGCGTTCAACGCCTCGCACAAGAACATCAAGGTGGTGTACGAGGAGATCCCGTCCGGCAACGCGGGCGGATACGCCAAGATCTCCAACGCGGTGAAGGCGGGCAACGCCCCCGACCTGGTCTCCATCGAGTACCCGCAGCTTCCGGAGTACGTCAGTCAGGGCGCGCTCCAGGACATCGGCCAGTACTTCACCGACGACATCAAGAAGAAGCTGCTGCCGCAGGCGGTCGAGCTGACGACGCTCGGCGGCAAGAACTGGGCCGTTCCGTTCGACGCCTCGCCGCAGTCCTTCTACTACCGCAAGGACCTGTTCGAGAAGTACGGCGTCGAGGTCCCCAAGACCTGGGACGAGTTCCGCAAGGCCGCCGAGAAGATCAAGAAGGCCGACAAGAAGGCCCGGATCGGCACCTTCTTCCCCGATGACCCGACCACGTTCCAGGCGATGGCCTGGCAGGCCGGCGCCCAGTGGTACAAGCCCGAGGGCGACACCTGGAAGGTCAGCACCGCCGACGCGGCCACCAACAAGGTCGCCGACTACTGGCAGGGTCTGCTCGACGACGACCTGATCCGCGCCAACGCCTCGTTCAGCCCCGAGTGGACCAACTCCCTCAAGAACGGCGGCACCGTCGGCTACCTCGGCGCGGCCTGGGGCGCGGGTGTCCTCAAGGGCACGCTGCCCGAGCAGAGCGGCAAGTGGGCCGTCGCCCCGATGCCCAGCTGGGACGGCAAGCCGGCCAGCGGCATGCTCGGCGGCTCCACCTTCGCGGTGACCAGGACCAGCAAGAAGGCCGAGGCCGCGGTCGAGTTCGCCACCTGGATGTCGACCACCGAGGAAGGCATCAGGGCCCGCATCGAGTCCGGTACGTCGAGCGCCTTCCCGGCCGCGGCGGCACTGCGCCCGGTGGCCAAGAAGTCCTTCGACGCCGGCTTCTACGGCGGCGAGGACATCTACCAGGTGTTCGAGGGCGCCGCGACGTCGATCGGCCCGAACTGGAACTGGGGCCCGACGACCGGCACGACGAACACCACCATGAAGGACCAGTTCGGCAAGGTCGCGAGCGGTGGCACCACCATCAAGGACGCCGTGAAGGCCGGGCACGACGCCACGGTCACCGAGCTGAAGAAGCGCGGTCTGAAGGTCGAGGACGCAGGCTGATGAAGCGCGCCCGGACGACCAGAGCCGCCGCCATCCTGCTGGGGCCCTTCTTCGTACTGTTCACCGTGGCCATGGTGGTGCCGATCGGTTACGCGGTCTGGCTCAGCCTGTTCACCGAGAAGCAGTCCGGACTGGGCTTCGGCGGCACCGAGACCGTCTTCAGCGGACTCGACAACTACACGGCGGCCCTGGGCGACCGGGCGTTCCGCGAGGGCTTCGGCGTACTCCTCGGATACTGCCTGTTCTACATTCCGCTGCTGCTCATCGGGGCCCTCGCCCTCGCCCTGCTGCTGGACTCCACGCTGGCCCGCGCCCGCCGGTTCTTCCAGCTCGCGCTCTTCCTGCCGCACGCCGTGCCCGGCATCATCGCCGCGCTGATCTGGGTGTACCTCTACACCCCGCAGCTCAGCCCGGTGGTCAGCGCCATGGAGTCCGGCGGAATCGGCTTCGACTTCTTCTCCCCCGAGGGCGCCCTTCCCTCCATCGTCAACATCGCCCTGTGGGAGTGGCTCGGCTACAACATGGTGATCTTCTATGCCGCGTTGCAGGCCATCGACCGCTCCGTGCTCGAAGCGGCCACGGTCGACGGGGCCGGTGCCTGGCGCACCGCGCTCAGCATCAAGGTCCCGCTGATCCGCTCCTCCCTCGTGATGGTCGCGCTGTTCACGGTCATCGGTTCGCTCCAGCTGTTCACCGAGCCGCTGATCCTCAACAAGGGGACCGGCTCCGCCGTCTCCTCCACCTGGACGCCGAACATGTACGCGTACACCGCGGCCTTCGAGCGCAACGACTACGGTCTCGCCGCGGCCGCCTCCATCCTGCTGGCGCTCACGGCCGCGCTGCTGTCCTTCGTCGTCACCCGCTTCACCGGCCGGAAGGGCAAGAAAGCATGAACTCCCCCGCCTCCCGCGGCCGCTGGATGTCGAAGACCGCCGTCAACGGCTTCCTTCTGCTCGCCGTCGTCTACATGCTCTTCCCCCTAGTCTGGCTGGTCACCGCCGCCACGAAGGACACCGGCGGCCTGCTCGCGGGCAACGCGTTCTCCTTCGAGGGCTTCAACCTCGGTGAGAACCTGTCGAACCTGGCCTCCTACGGCGACGGCATCTACTTCCGCTGGTACCTCAACAGCCTCATGTACGCGGGCGGCGGGGCGATCGTCTGCTCGCTGATCTGCGTCGCCGCGGGATACGCCTTCGACAAGTACGAATTCCGGGGCAAGGAGAAGCTGTTCGGCCTCGTGCTGATGGGTGTGCTGGTGCCCACCACGGCGCTGGCCCTGCCGATGTATCTCCTGGCCTCCAAGACCGGCCTGGTCAACACCTACTGGTCCGTGCTGATCCCGGTGCTGGTCAACCCGTTCGGCGTGTATCTCGCCCGGGTGTTCAGCACCGGCTACATACCGAACGAGGCCCTGGAGGCCGCCCGTATCGACGGGGCCGGCGAGCTGCGCGTCTTCTGGTCCATCGGACTGCGCATGGTCATGCCGGGCTTCGTGACGGTCTTCCTCTTCCAGTTCACCGCGATCTGGAACAACTTCTTCCTCCCCCTCGTGATGCTCTCGGACCGCAAGCTCTTCCCGCTGAGCCTCGGGCTGTACTCCTGGAACACCAACACCCACGGCGAGCCGAGCTTCTATCCGCTCGTCGTCACCGGCTCCCTCCTCGCCGTCATCCCCCTGATCGTCGCCTTCGTCTCGCTGCAGCGGCACTGGAAGGCCGGACTGACCGCCGGCAGCGTCAAGTGACTCTCACCGCGAGCCCTGAGGAGTACGAGTTCCACCATGCCCCACACCACTGACAACCGGCCGACGGCCCTGCTCGCGATGGGGCCCGGCATCGCCGACCGCCTCCTCGCCGACCGCCACCGCACCCGGCTGGCCGCCCTCACCCGCACCGACCCGGACTTCGTCGCCCACGACCTGGCCGACCCGACGCCCGAGGTGGCCGCCGCGCTCGCCGAGGCCGAGGTGCTGTTCACCTGCTGGGGAGCGACGCCGCTCACCGCCGGGGTACTGGCGTCCGCGCCCCGGCTGCGGGCCGTCGTGCACGCCGCGGGTTCCGTGAAGCACCACATCACCGACGCCTGCTGGGAACGCGGCATCGCCGTCGCATCGGCAGCCGGCGCCAACGCCCTGCCGGTCGCCGAATTCACCCTCGCCACGATCCTGTTCGCCGGCAAGCGGGTCCTGCACACCGCGCACCGCTACCGCGATCTGCGCGCCGGCCACGACTGGCTCGCGGAGCTCGACGGGGCCGGCAACTACCGCCGTACGGTCGGCATCGTCGGCGCCTCCCGCATCGGCCGGCGCGTCATCGAGCTGCTGCGCCCCTTCGACCTGGACGTGCTGCTGTACGACCCGTACGTGGACGGCGCGGAGGCGGCGCGGCTCGGGGTACGGCTCACCTCGCTCGACGAGCTCTGCGCGAGCAGCTCCGTCGTCTCGGTGCACGCGCCCCAGCTCCCGGAGACGCACCATCTGATCGGTGCGGCGCAGCTGTCCGCCATGGCGACCGGGACGACGCTGATCAACACGGCGCGGGGCTCGCTGGTCGACGAGGAGGCACTGCTGCCCGAGCTGACGGCCGGCCGGCTGCAAGCGGTGCTGGATGTGACGGACCCCGAACTCCCGCCTGCGCACTCGCCGTTGTACACCCTGCCCAATGTGCTGCTCACCCCGCACGTGGCGGGTTCGCTGGGCGACGAGCTGCACCGGATGGCCGACCAGGCGCTGGACGAGATGGAGCGCTTCGCGGCCGGTCTGCCCTTCGCGGACCCCGTGCACTCCGGGAGTCTGAGCCACTCGGCCTGAAACGCCCGAAGGCCCCCTGTCCCACCGCCGAGCGGTGGGACAGGGGGCCTTCTTCGGCTGTGCGCCCTGAGCGGTCAGGCGTCAGTGCGAGTGACCGTGACCGCCGTGGGCGGCCTCGGCCTCTTCCTCGGCCGGCTTCTCGACGACCAGGGTCTCGGTCGTGAGCAGCAGCGACGCGATGGACGCGGCGTTCTCCAGCGCGGAGCGGGTGACCTTGACCGGGTCGATGACGCCGGCCTTCACCAGGTCGCCGTACTCGCCGGTCGCGGCGTTGAAGCCCTGGCCCTTGTCGAGCTCGGAGACCTTCGAGGTGATGACGTAGCCCTCGAGGCCGGCGTTCTCGGCGATCCAGCGCAGCGGCTCGACGGCGGCGCGGCGCACGACCGCGACACCGGTGGCCTCGTCGCCGGTCTTGCCGAGGTTGCCCTCCAGGACCTTGACGGCGTGGACCAGAGCGGAGCCACCACCGGAGACGATGCCCTCCTCGACCGCGGCGCGGGTCGCGGAGATGGCGTCCTCCAGACGGTGCTTCTTCTCCTTGAGCTCCACCTCGGTGGCGGCACCGACACGGATCACGCACACGCCGCCGGCCAGCTTCGCGAGGCGCTCCTGGAGCTTCTCGCGGTCCCAGTCGGAGTCCGTGGCGTCGATCTCGGCCTTGATCTGGTTGACCCGGCCCTTGACGTCGCCGGGCTCGCCGCCGCCGTCCACGATCGTCGTGTCGTCCTTGGAGACGGTGACGCGGCGGGCGGAGCCCAGCACGTCCAGACCGGCCTGGTCGAGCTTGAGGCCGACCTCTTCGGCGATGACGGTCGCACCGGTGAGGGTGGCGATGTCGCCGAGCATGGCCTTGCGGCGGTCACCGAAGCCCGGGGCCTTCACCGCGACGGCGTTGAAGGTGCCACGGATCTTGTTGACGACGAGGGTCGACAGCGCCTCGCCCTCGACGTCCTCGGCGATGATCAGCAGCGGCTTGGAGCCACCGGCCTGGATGACCTTCTCCAGCAGCGGGAGCAGCTCCTGGATCGAGCCGATCTTGCCCTGGTGGATCAGGATGTACGGGTCGTCGAGGACGGCCTCCATACGCTCCTGGTCGGTCACCATGTACGGGGACAGGTAGCCCTTGTCGAAGGCCATGCCCTCGGTGAAGTCGAGGTCCAGACCGAAGGTGTTGGACTCCTCGACGGTGATGACACCGTCCTTGCCGACCTTGTCCATCGCGTCCGCGATGAGCTCGCCGACCTGGCTGTCCTGCGCGGAGAGCGCGGCCACGGCGGCGATGTCGGACTTGTCGTCGATCGGTCGGGCGGTCGCGAGGAGCTCCTCGGACACGGCCTTGACCGCGGCGTCGATGCCCTTCTTCAGGGCGGCCGGGGAGGCACCGGCGGCGACGTTGCGCAGACCCTCGCGGACGAGCGCCTGGGCGAGCACGGTGGCGGTGGTCGTACCGTCACCCGCGACGTCGTTGGTCTTGGTCGCCACCTCCTTCACCAGCTGGGCACCGAGGTTCTCGTACGGGTCGTCGAGCTCGACCTCGCGCGCGATGGTGACACCGTCGTTGGTGATGGTGGGAGCGCCGAACTTCTTGTCGATGACGACGTTGCGGCCCTTGGGGCCGATCGTCACCTTGACCGTGTCGGCAAGCTTGTTGACGCCGCGCTCAAGGGCGCGACGGGCGTCCTCGTCGAACTTCAGGATCTTCGCCATGGGAGCTGAGCTTTCCTCTCGAACGAACTGCGCCCCCGACCACCCGGCTGGTTATTCGCGGGGGCCAGGGGCGCAGAACAGAAGCAAACGTGGGTGAATTACTTCTCGATGATCGCGAGCACGTCGCGAGCCGAGAGGACGAGGTACTCCTCGCCGTTGTACTTCACCTCGGTGCCGCCGTACTTGCTGTACAGCACGACGTCGCCGGTCTTGACGTCGAGCGGAAGGCGCTCGCCGTTCTCGAAGCGGCCCGGTCCCACGGCCAGGACGACGCCCTCCTGGGGCTTCTCCTTGGCGGTGTCCGGAATGACCAGGCCGGAGGCCGTGGTCTGCTCGGCGTCGAGCGGCTGGACCACAATACGGTCCTCGAGCGGCTTGATCGCAACCTTGGTGCTGGCGGTCGACACGATCCGGTCTCCCCCTTCGGAGATCTCACGGGGTAACAGTCTTGGGGTGGCGACCAGGTCGATCCGTCGTCGCGGGTGCCGGACCTGCCAGTCGCGCAGTACTGCTGGCACTCTCCAGTGGTGAGTGCCAGCACCGAGACTATGACCGGGATTAGCACTCGGTCAAGCGGAGTGCCAATTCGAGCAGTCGTGGCGTCGCCGCCGCGACGCCTGCGCGGCGCCGGACACGACGACCGGGGGGACGGTCCGGACAACAGTCCGGACAACATGGGGACAACGTCCGGACGGACCGGACCGTTCCGTACGACCGTGTGGACATGACCCGCCCCTCTCCGTACCCGCGGCCGGACCCGCGTTCCGGGCGGCGGCCGTACGAATCGCGCGCCGTGAACGGCTGCCTCGATGTGGTGCTCGGGCTGCTGCTCGTTCTCCTGGAGGGGCTGATCTGTGCGGTCGCCGCCATCCGACTGGCTTTTTCGCGAACGGACCTCGACGGCCCGGAGACGACGGGCCCGCCGCCGATGGACTGGACACCCGCCCTCGTCCTCGGCGGGATCGCCGCGGCGGCCGGCCTGTTCGCCGTCGTGCTGATCCGCGCGAACTGGCCCCGGGCGGGGGCGATCCGGCTGATGGCGGCGCTGCTGCTGTGCGTGGTGGCGGTGCTGGTCGGGCACGAGGACTACGGCCGCTCGCACCCGGCGCCCGCGCCCGCCCCCTTGTACGATCCCGGCCGCACCGGCCACCAGTGCCTCAGCGGCGGCGACAACCGCGAGTGCCTGGACTCCGGCGGCTGACGGCACGCGATCACGACCATCGACCCCGGCTCACCGTGATCACCGCGCGCCGTCGGGCCCGCCGCGGGCGTCCGCGGCGGGTGGTTCACCCGCTGCACGGCCTTGCGGCCCAGCCGTTCGATCGGGTCCACCGACTGTGCGCAGCCGGTGGTGGTGAGGAGCGCACCGGCTGCCAGCAGTCCGGCCAGCAGCCGGCGCGCCCTGCTCATACGTAGTCCTCCAGCCGGGCCACCGCGTAGCCCCGGTCCGTGACGGTCTTCATGACCGCCCGGACCAGGTCGGCCATGCTGCCGTCCCATTCCGCACGGCCGCGGAAGTGCGTGAGGATGATGTCGCCCGGGTGCAGGTCCTGGTCCTCCTCGCGCCACTCCATGTGGTCCGGGAACGCCTCGGCGTTCCAGAGGGGCACGGCCTTGATGCCGCAGGACTTCGCGATGCGGAGCGTGTCCCCGTTGTAGTTGCCGTACGGCGGGCGGAAGAGCCTGGGCCGCTTCCCGAACTGCTTCTCGATGATGTCCTGCTCGTCGCAGATCTCGCGCTTCTGCCCGGCGTGCGAGAGGCCCGGCAGATAGGGGTGGTTGAGCGTGTGGTTGTTGAGGGTGACGCCCAGCCGCTGCGCCTCGCCGAAGTACCCGTAGTTGTCGCTCACCTCGTAGTCGCTGAGGAACGCGCTGTACGGGATGTCCAGCTCGTCCATCATCTGCAACAGCTCGGGGTCCTTCTCGGAACCGTCGTCCATCGTCAGGAAGACGACGCGGTCCTTGGTCGGGACGGTGGTGAAGACCGGCGGCAGCGAGTCGTCGCCGCCCTTCACCTCGAAGCCCTCGCGGGTGGTGATGCGCGGCTTCACGGCGGGCGGCCGCGGTGCGATCAGCGGCGGCTTGTCCAGCCCCCACTTCTTGGCGAGCCTCGCCCGCACGGCCGGGCCGAGCTTCGCGTTCTCATGGGCATCGCCGGGTACGCGGGCCCGGCCGGCGCCCTGTCCGGAGCCGCCCGGGTGTCCGGCGGCGGGGTTCGTGCCCGCCTCCGGGCCCGGGTTCCCGGCGGCGGGCCGCTCCCGGTACTCGGCCTCGCCGCCCGCCTGCCCACCGGACCCGGAGGCGCAGCCGGAGCCGACCGCGGCGACCAGGAGCGCAGCCAGGACGGCACATGCGGGCCGGTGCCCGCCGGAGCCCCGCCTCCGTTCGGGACGAGGCATGCCCGATCCACTCCACTTCGTGGTCATTTTTTCCTTTTGCCGTACAAGCTGCATGGCGCCGCATCCTGCCAGCACGTGATCGGCCTCCCGGCCCGACACCTCCACCGGGCCCGCCGGTCTACCCGGCTGGCTCACAATGGGGCGGGTGAACGCTCTCGCCCCGAACGACCCGTCCGCCGCCGACGACCGGTCCGACGCCCCCGACCCGCTCGCCGCCTTCATCGCCCTGCGCACCCCCGAGGGCGCCGCGCTGCTGGACGAGCTGCGGTCGTACGACCCCGCCCAAGAACTCGCCACCGCCACCCGGCTGCGCCGCAGCCACCCGGCCGCCCTGGTGTCGGCGGCGCTGGGACAGGCGCGGCTGCGGCAGCGGGCGGTGGCGAAGTTCGGTGCCGAGGACGCGTACCGGATGTTCTTCACGCCGAACGGCGTCGAGCAGGCGACCCGTACCTCGGTGGCCACCCATCGCGCGCGGCGGTTCGCGGAGGCGGGCGGGGTGCGCGGCGTCGCCGACCTCTGCTGCGGGATCGGCGGCGACGCGATCGCGCTCGCACGGGCGGGCATCTCCGTGCTCGCCGTGGACCGCGACCCGCTGACCGCCGAGGTGGCCCGCGCCAACGCCGCCGCGCTGGGCCTGGACGGTCTGATCGAGGTGCGGTGCGCCGATGTCGCCGACATCGACACCTCGCCCTACGACGCGGTCTTCGTCGACCCGGCCCGGCGCGGCGGCAGGGGCAGGATCTTCGACCCCGAGGCGTACTCGCCGCCGCTCTCCTGGGCGACCGGCGCCGCGCTCGCGGCCCCCCGTGCCGCCCTGAAGATCGCTCCGGGCATCCCGCACGAGGCGATCCCGGCACAGGCGGAGGCCGAGTGGATCTCGGACGGCGGCGATGTGAAGGAGGCGGTGCTCTGGTTCGGCGAGGGCTTCGCGGCCGGTTCGTACCGCGCCACCGTGCTCCCGGACCGGGCCACCCTGTGGTCCGGGGCCCCGCTGCCCGCCCCGCCCGTCGGCCCGGTCGGCCGCTATCTGTACGAGCCGGACGGCGCCGTCATCCGCGCCCATCTGGTCGCCGACATCGTCGCGCGGTGCGAGGGCCGGCTGGTCGACGAGACCATCGCGTACATCACGAGCGACCGGCCGTACGAGTCCCCGTACACCTCCGGGTACGAGATCACCGACCAGCTGCCGTTCAACATGAAGAAGCTGAAGGCGCTGCTGCGGGAGCGGAAGGTGGGCGTCCTGACCGTCAAGAAGCGCGGTTCGGCGGTCGAACCGGAGGAGTTGCGCCGCCGGATGAAGCTCCAGGGGCCGAACTCCGCGACGGTCTTCCTGACCCGGGTGGCCGGAGCACCGACGATGCTGATCGGCCACCCGCTGACCGGCCCGGCCTGACCGGCCCGGCGGCCGTCAGGCGAGGTCGGTCAGATCGTCCGCGTACACCTGCGAGAGCGGCTGAGGGCCCACGTACTGCTGGCAGTTGCACTGCCCGGACTCGAAGCGGACCGGCTTCTTGGTCTCGTCCCAGGCCGTCGGCACCTCGATCCGCTCATGGCACTTGCCCTGCTTGTCGTGTTTGGCGAGATGGTGCGTGCAGCCGCAGACCGGCTCCGGCGGCCTGTTCGCCGCGTCGAGGGCCAGCCGCTCCCGCTTGGACGCCTCAAGCAGTTCCAGCTTGCGGTCGTGCCGATTGCGCAGCGCCGTACGGACGTTGTCGACGGCCCATCCGAAGCCGCCCGTCCAGAAGATGATGAGCACCCACCAGTACCACTCCATGTCGGCCTCCCCCTGTTCCCCCTGTGCGACTCACCGGTCCCGTCAGGATAGGTCCGCGGTCAGCGGTGGGCACCGCCCCCGACGGAGATCAGCGGCTCCGGAGCGGGCGCTCCGATCAGTACCCGCTGCACCCAGCGACGGTGGGCGAACGCCTTGACGACGCCGATCAGTCCGACGAGCCAGGCGACCAGCCCGAGCCCCATGAACAGGGCGACCAGGCTGAAGCTGTCCCTTTCCGCGGTGGCGGCCGCCGGGACGACGAAGCAGGTGACCAGCCCGACCGCGCACAGCACGAAGGACATCACCAGCCAGGCGGTGCCGGCGCCCGGCATCCGCAGCGCCGCGTCGCGTGCCGGATCGCGGTCCAACCCGCCCCAGGCGTCGAGCAGTCGGCGGATCCTGCGGTCGCGGCGCAGGCCGACGACGACGAGGACGACCGCCGGCACCATGCAGGCGACACCCATGGCGGCGATGATCACACCGATCCCGGCACTGATGACGTCGTACGACTCCTCGAAGGTCATGAGCGCGGTGCCCACCAGGAGCCAGCCGAACGCGCAGAGCGCGCCCCACAGCCACAGCACCGCCAGCCGCCCCGGTGCGACATGGGCCCTCACCAGTGCCCCGAGCACCGCGGCCCGGTCGGCGAGCATGGCCTCCCGGTCGGGCCAGGAACGTATTTCCACGGGCGGTGGTGGCGGTGGCAGTTGTGCTCGGCGAGGCATGGGCATGGGCATGGGCATGACCCTACCGACCGTGCGGGGCCGGTTCAGGCGTTGCGCAGTGCCTCGATGTCCAGCTTCCGCATGCCCAGCATCGCCTTCATGGCCCGCTCCGCCTTGGCCGGGTCCGGGTCGGACAGCGCCTCGTCGAAGCCGTGGGGCACGAGCTGCCAGGACAGGCCGTACTTGTCCTTGAGCCAGCCGCACTGCCCCCCTCGCCCTCGGCGGTGAACTCGGCCCACAGGGTGTCCAGCTCCTCCTGCGTGGCGCAGTCCACAGAGAGCGAGATCGCCTCGGTGAAGGGGAACTGCGGGCCGCCGTTGAGCGCGATGTACTCCTGGCCGGCCAGCCGGAACCGGACGGTCATGACCGATCCCGTCCCGCCCGGCGGCCGGAACTCATCGGCCGCCGCGGTCCGGATGCCCGGCGCGGTCCAGGAGCATCGCCCGTTCCCGTTCGTTGCGGGTCAGCCCGGCCGCCCGTACGAACTCCGCCCGCGCCTCGTCCGTACGCCCCGTCCTGGCCAGCAGGTCCCCGCGGACGCTGGGCAGCAGGTGGTAGTCCTTGAGCGCCGGGTCGTCCGCCAGCGCGTCGGCCAGGGCGAGGCCGGCTTCCGGGCCCCGCGCCATCGAGACCGCCACGGCCCGGTTCAGTTCGACGACCGGGGACGGCGTGATCACGGCGAGGCGGTCGTAGAGGGCGGAGATGGTGGTCCAGTCGGTGTCCTCGTACGTCACCGCCCGCGCGTGGCACGCGGCGATGGCGGCCTGCACGGTGTACGGGCCGAGCCCGGCGCCCTCCTCGGTCGCCGCCACGGCCCGCTCCAGGGCGGCGATTCCGCGCCGGATCAGCAGGCGGTCCCAGCGGGCCCGGTTCTGGTCGGCGAGCAGCACCGGCGCACCGTCCGGCCCGGTCCTGGCGGCGGTGCGCGAGGCCTGGAGCTCCAGCAGTGCGGCCAGTCCGTGGACCTCGGGCTCCTGCTCCATCAGGCCGGCGAGCACCCGGGCCAGCCGCAGCGCGTCCTCGCAGAGCGCCGGGCGCAGCCAGTCGTCGCCCGCGGTCGCCGCGTATCCCTCGTTGAAGATCAGGTAGATCACTTCGAGCACGGAACCGAGGCGGGCGGCGCGCTCCGGTCCGTCGGGCACCTCGAAGGGGATGCCCTCGCGGCCCAGGGTCCGTTTCGCCCGGACGATGCGCTGGGCGACGGTCGGTTCGGGAGCCAGGAACGCGCGGGCGATCTCGTCGGTGGTGAGGCCGCCGAGCAGCCGCAGGGTGAGGGCGATCCGGGCCCCGGTGGAGAGCACCGGATGGCAGGCGGTGAAGATCAGCCGGAGCAGATCGTCGTCGATGTCGTCCGCCTCGGCCGGCTCGGGCGGCGGCACGTCCTCCAGGGCCCGCCCCACCTCGGCCAGCTTGCGCGCGTACGTCTCCTTGCGGCGTACGAGATCGATCGCGCGGTGTCTGGCGGTGGCCATGAGCCAGGCGCCCGGCCGGTCCGGGACACCTGACTCCGGCCACTGTTCCAGTGCGGCCACCAGGGCGTCCTGCGCGAGTTCCTCGGCGATGCCCACGTCCCGCACGATGCGGGTGACACCCGCGATGATCCGCGCGGACTCGATCCTGAAGACCGCTTCGACCGCCGCTGTCGTACTTGCTGCCGTCACGGTCACTCATCACAGCAGCCGTGCCGGGTCGCGGCAAGCGGGGCCGGTCAGAGCCTGTCGGTCACCCGACAGGCTCTCAGGGACCCTGGGTGGCCTCGTCGATCTGGCGGACCTCGGAGGTCACGGTCCAGTTCTCCGGGTGGGACTGCAGGAACCGCCTGGTCCATTCCAGGGCCTCCTCCTTGTCCTTGACCTGGAGAATGGCGTAGCCGCCGACGACCTCCTTGGTCTCGGTGAAGGGCCCGTCGGTGTGGCTGAGCTTCCCGCCGGACCAGGTGACCCTGGTCCCCTGGGAGGTCGGGGTGAGCCCGGCCGTCTCCAGCATGACGCCGGCCTTGGTGATCTCCTCGAACAGGGCGCCCATGCGCTTCTCGAACTCGGGGTCCGGGGCGTCGAAGGGGTTCTGCTCGTCGATGCGGATCAGCGACATGAAGCGCGGCATGGTGACTCCTAGGTCTGATGGGCGGGGGCTTTCCCCGCCTCTCACCCCTGCGTCGAACGGGACCCGGCCGGATCGACAGTTCCCCGGAGATTCTTCTGAGAATTTTCCGGCCCGGCCACCGGAGCGGTCTCCGGGATGGTCTCCGGAGCCCCCGCCGCAGCCGTCCGCCCGCGTCCCGGGAGCAGCACCAGGGCCACCAGCGCCGCGACCGCGAGCAGCCCGGCGCAGACCCAGAACGCCGCCGAGTACCCGGCCGCCAGGTCGGCCGGACGACCCCCGTCACCGGTGACCCGGGCGGCGACGGTGACCAGGACGGCGAGCCCCAGCGAGCCGCCCACCTGACGGGCGCTGTTCAGCAGCCCGGAGGCCATGCCCGCCTCGTCGGGCGCCACATCGGTCGTGGCCGCCGTGCCGAGCGGTACGAAGCACATCCCGATGCCGATGCTGCAGACCAGGGACGGGCCGAGGATCGAGTGGAGGAAGCCGCCGTCGGCCCGCGCCGTCGCCGCGAATCCGGCCAGGCCGAGCGCGGCCAGGAAGCCGCCGAGTGCCAGCAGCCGTCCGGTGCCGAGCGACGCGACCGTACGGGTGGCGACGATCGAACCGGCGACGACGCCCGCCGAGAACGGCAGGAAGGCGATACCGGCGGCGGTCGGCCCGTAGTCGAGCACCTGCTGCATGTAGAGCGAGACGAAGTAGAACGCGGCGAACTGCCCGGAGCTCAGCAGCAGGCAGAAGAGATTCGCGGTCAGGACCGGCCGCCCCGTCAGCAGACCGGGACGGAGCAGCGGGGTGCGGGTCCGCAGCTCGACGACGACGAAGGCGATCAGCAGCAGTACGGCGGCGCCGAGCGTGCCCAGCGTCCGGGCCGACCCCCATGCGTCGGTCGATGTGCGTACGAGTCCGAGGACCAGCAGCGTCGTGCCCGCGGTGGCCAGCAGCGCTCCCGCCACGTCGAGCCGGGCACCGGTCCGGGCCGCGCCGCCCCGCAGTCCGCTGCGTACGGCCCCCACCAGCGCGAACCCCACGATCGGCACATTCACCAGCATGACCGCGCGCCAGCCCGCCGCATCGGTGAGCACCCCGCCCGCGAGCACGCCGACCGCGCCGCCCGCCGCACCCGCCATGCCCCACAGCCCCAGGGCGCGGGAACGAGCGGGCCCGGCCGGGAAGGCCAGGGCGATCAGGGCGAAGGCGACCGGTGCGAGCGCGGCGCCACCGATCCCCTGCACCGCCCGCGCGGCGATCAGCCCGCCGGGCGACCAGGCGAGCCCGCCGGCCAGGCTCGCCACGCCGAACAGCACCAGGCCCGCTGTCAGGATCAGACGGCTGCCGAGCAGATCGGCGAGCCGCCCGCCGAGCATCAGCAGCCCGCCGAAGGCCAGCGCGTAGGCGTTCACCACCCACAGCAGCCCCTGGGGCGTGAAGCCGAGATCACTGCGCATGTCCGGCAGTGCGACGTTCACCACCGACATGTCCAACGCCACCATGAACTGCACGGTGAGAGCCACCACCAGCAGCCAACGTGTGTGCCGTGACTGTTCGTCCACGACGTTCCCTTCCCTCGCGGTCATCCGGTCGAACCATTACTATACGCGTATAGAAATTAGTGGCGAGGGGGCCCGGGACGGAGCGGGAACAGCGGAACGGGGACAATGCCCGGGTGTCAGGGACAGAGAAGAAGCAGGTGCCGACGGAGAGACAGGTGCCGCCGGAGAAGCAGGCGCCCGCGAAGAAGCAGACACCTTCGAGGAAACAGGCACCGGCGAAACGATCCGTCGGGCGGCCGCGCCGGCTCGATCCGGACGCGATGGTCGCCACCGCGCGCCGCATCATCGAGGAAGAGGGCGTGGACGCCCTGAGCATGCGGCGGGTGGCGAAGGAGCTCGGCTCCACGCCGATGGCGCTCTACCACTACGTGCAGGACAAGGACGAGCTGCTGATGCTCACCCTGTCGGGCACCGCCGCCGCCTTCCCGCGCCCCGAGCTGCCCGAGGATCCGCACGAGCGGCTGCTCGCCGTGGCCGTGCACATGCACGACATCCTGGGCCGGCTCCCGTGGGTGCTGGACATCCTGGCGCTGGGCGAACTGACCGACCGGAACGCGCTCTGGATGGTCGAGGAGATCATCGACTCGGCGCTCGCCTGCGGCCTCTCCCCCGCCCAGGCGGTACGCGCGTACCGGACGATCTGGAGTTACGTCTACGGCGACCTGGTCTTCCGCCGGGCGGCCGAACGCCGCGCGCAGAACCCGCCGGGCAGGCGCTACTTCCCCGAGATGATGACCGAGGAGGACGCGGCGACGCTGCCCCGGCTCACCGCGATCAAGGACGAGTGGCGCGCGTACGCCGCCGACTACGAGGTGGCGGACGAACTCGACGCGATCATCCGGGGGCTGATCGACCGGGGAACCGCCGGCGGCTGAGGGACCGGCCGGGGAGCCCACCCCGGCCGAGGGCCGGTCAGCCGGCGGCGGGTCCGGCGTCCCCCAGGGACTCGAAGCGCCAGCGGTGCACCGGGCGGGTGATCAACTCGGCGTCGGGTTCGGGGAGTTCGGGCAGCTCGTCGCCGTACGCGCCCGCCCACCAGGTGATGACCAGGACCCGGTCCTGCGGGGCGCGCAGCAGCTCGCGGCGGAGCGGCTCACGGGCCAGCTCGGCCGAACGGGCCCGCGCCCACTCCAGGAGTTCGGCGCCCCGGCCGGCCACGGCACGGGCCTCCCACATGAGGGCTACGGTCATGAGTAGAGGTTGTCCTTGCTGATCTCGTGGACGTGGTCGTGATCGTGATCGTGCGCATGGGCGCCGGGCACATGGGGGTCGGTCACCGGCAGCGAGGAGTCCGCGGACAGCTCCAGGTCCGAGGCCGGCCGGCCCCGGGCGACCATCTCCGCGCCCAGCGCCGCGACCATCGCACCGTTGTCCGTGCACAGCCCGGGGCGCGGCACCCGCAGCCGGATGCCGGCCCGCTCGCACCGTTCCTCGGCCAGCGCCCGCAACCGCGAGTTGGCCGCGACACCGCCGCCGATCATCAGGTGGTCGACGCCCTCGTCCTTGCAGGCCCGGACGGCCTTGCGGGTGAGCACGTCCACCACGGCCTCCTGGAAGGACGCCGCCACGTCCCGTACCGGCACCTCCTCGCCCGCCGCGCGCTTGGCCTCGATCCAGCGGGCCACCGAGGTCTTCAGGCCGGAGAAGGAGAAGTCGTAGGCGGGGTCGCGCGAGCCGGTCAGACCGCGCGGGAACGCGATCGCCTTCGGGTCGCCCTCCTTCGCCAGCCGGTCGATGACCGGGCCGCCGGGGAAGCCGAGGTTCAGCACCCGGGCGATCTTGTCGAAGGCCTCGCCCGCCGCGTCGTCGATGGTCGCGCCCAGCGGCCGTACGTCATTGGTGATGTCCGGCGCGAGCAGCAGCGAGGAGTGCCCGCCGCTGACCAGCAGCGCCATCGTCGGCTCGGGCAGCGGGCCGTGCTCCAGCTGGTCCACGCAGATGTGCGAGGCGAGGTGGTTCACCCCGTAGAGCGGCTTGTTCAGCGCGTACGCGTACGCCTTCGCCGCCGAGACGCCGACGAGCAGCGCGCCCGCGAGCCCGGGGCCGGCGGTGACGGAGATGCCGTCGAGGTCGCGGGCGCTGATCCCGGCCTCCTTCAGGGCCCGCTCGATGGTGGGGACCATCGCCTCCAGATGCGCGCGGGAGGCGATCTCCGGGACGACGCCGCCGAAGCGGGCGTGCGTGTCGACGCTGGACGCGACGGCGTCGGCGAGCAGCGTCGTACCCCGGACGATGCCGACGCCGGTCTCGTCGCAGGAGGTCTCGATGCCGAGTACGAGCGGTTCGTCAGCCATCAGTCAGTCTCTGTTTCTTGTACGTGTTCTTGTACGTGGAGGCGCATGACGAGTGCGTCGATGTTGCCCGGCTGGTAGTAGCCGCGGCGGAAGCCGATCGGCTCGAAGCCGAAGCGTTCGTAGAGCTTCTGGGCCCGGGTGTTGTCGACGCGGACTTCGAGGAGCACCTCGGCGCACTCGAAGGCCGTGGCGTGCTTCAGCAAGTCGGTGAGGAGTTCGGAGCCGAGGCCGCCGCCCCAGTGGTCGCGGGTGACCCCGATCGTCTGCACGTCGGCGAGGTCACCGGCCGCGGCGAGGCCCGCGTAGCCGACGATCCGGCCGGTGACGGGGTCCTCGGCGACGGCATAGCGGCGGGTGGCCCGCGGGCCGCGGGAGTGCGCCAGCTCGGACCAGAACATGCCGGCCGACCAGGCGTCGTCCGGGAACAGCTCGCCTTCGAGCTCCAGCACCGGGTCGATGTCCCACCAGCGCATCTCGCGCAGAACGGCAGTCGTGGTCGTCACTTCGGAGTGACCACCTTGTAGTTCTTCGGCACCTGGGCGTCGGGCCTGCGGAGGTAGAGCGGCTGCGGCGGCAGCAGCTCCGCGCCCGCGGCGAGCCGCTCGGCGGCGAGGGCGGCCAGCGCTCCGGCGCTGACGTGCTCGGGCTCCCGGGCGTCCGGGAACGCCTCGGGGTAGAGCACCGCGCCCGCGCCGACGACGGGGAGTCCGGCGAGCTGTTCGGCGATGTCGGCGGGCCGGTCGACGGCGGGCTCGGTGACCCGGGTGCGCGGGTCGTCGTACCGCGCCCAGTAGACCTCCTTGCGGCGGGCGTCCGTCGCGACGGCGAACGGGCCCTCAAGACCGGCCCGGCCCGCGGCGTACGCGAGACCGTCCAGGGTGCACAGCCCGTGCACGGGTACGGAGAGGGCGGAGCCGAAGGTCGCGGCGGTGACCAGGCCGACCCGGAGCCCGGTGTACGGTCCGGGGCCGACGCCGACGACCACGTCCGTCACGGCGTCGAGTTTCACACCGGCCTCGGCGAGGACCCGGTCGACGGCGGGCAGCAGCAGCTCCCCGTGCCTTCGGGCGTCGACCTGTCCGGACTCGGCGACGACGGAGGTCCCGTCATGAAGGGCGACGGTGACGGCGGGGGTTGCGGTATCCACGGCGAGCAAGAGCACGCAAACAGCCTACGGCTCCGCCGACGGAGGCACGGCGCCCCGTACGGCGTCCCGGTGCGACCGGTCCCGGCTGCTACCGTCAGCGTGTACACGCGGGTACGACGTAAACGCTAAACGCTTGTACGACATACGGAAGCGAAAGGGGCGCGCACGGTGTCTAGGGGCAGCTCGGGAATCGTGGCCGGGCTCACTGCGGCGGCGCTCGTCGCGGTCGGCGTCCTGGCCTTCCAGGCATCGGCGAACGCCCCCGACAACCTCGCGGCCCCCAAACCGAAGGCTTCCGCCACCGCCACCGAGCACGCGAAGCCGAAGGAGAAGTCGCGCCCGGCCGCGCTCCCCGCGCACTCCGGCACCGGGAAGCGGGTCGTGTACTCCCTGGAGGACCGCCGTGTGTGGCTCGTCGACGCGGACGGGAAGGCGACCCGGACGTTCGAGGTCATGCCGAGCGCGCTGAATCCGCTCCCCGGCACCTATCAGGTGAACACCCCGCGCTCGGGAGCCCCCACCAAGGGCTCGGACGGCGTGATGATCGAGCACGTGGTGCGGTTCGCGATGGTGGACGACGTGGCCGTGGGCTTCAGCGCGGCGGTCGACGGCTCGATGGAGAGCCCGGACCCGACGCTGAAGGCGGGTGGCGTGCGGATGTCCCGGGCCGACGGGAACGCGATGTGGGACTTCGCGCTGGTGGGCACGAAGGTCGTCGTCCTCCCCTAGGGCGTGTTTCGCCCGGCCCGGCGTTTCAGCCCGCCCGGCGTTCGAGATCCGGCTCGGTACGGGGCGCGGGTGCGGCCGGAGCTCCGTCGTCGGTTCCGTCGTCCTCGTCCGCGGACGGCGGCGGGGTGGAGACCGCCGTGGCCGCGGCACAGGCCGCCAGCAGGTCCTTCATCGATGGCGGCGGCGGCACTTCACGTTCGGCGGACGTCGTCATGGATGCCTCCTGAGGCTCCGATGGAAGGCGTGGTTAGGCAGACCTAACCAGCTCTCGTCATCCATGTGACCACGCCCGCACCGCCCGGCGCAACAATTTGCCGACAGCCTGTCGGAATCCGGCCCCGCGCTCAGACCTCGCGCAGTCCCGCCCAGCGCGCGCCGATCCCGATCAGTGTCACCTCGCGCCGCTCGTCGTCCGTGTCGCCGACCGCGCGGTCGATCACCACCTGCAGCCGGTCGTCGGACAGCTCCTCGACCTTGCCGTCGCCCCACTCCACGACCACCACCGACTCCGGCAGCGACACGTCGAGGTCCAGGTCCTCCATCTCGTCGAGCCCGCCGCCCAGGCGGTACGCGTCGACGTGGACCAGGGCCGGACCGCCGGTCAGCGACGGGTGGACGCGGGCGATCACGAAGGTGGGGGACGTGACCGCGCCGCGCACGCCGAGGCCCTCGCCGAGACCCCGGGTCAGCGTCGTCTTCCCGGCGCCGAGCTCGCCGGTGAGCATCACGAGGTCGCCGGGCCGCAGGACCGCGGCGATCCGGCGGCCCAGCGCCTGCATCTGTTCGGGGGACCCGACGGCCAGGCTCACGGTGACGGCGCCCGGCGCGGCGCCCTCGGTGGCCTCAGTCGCCAGGCTGTTGTGCGGTGCTTCCATGTCCGCCAACGTTAGCCGTTGACGGCACGGCTCCGATGCGTACCAGCAGGTCCGCCAGCCGGTCCGTGACCGTCTCGGGGTGCTCCAGCATCACCAGATGGCCGGCGTCCGGGACGATGACCAGCTCCGCGTCCGGGAGCTGGTCCGCGATGGTCTCGCTGTGCGAGCTGGGCGTCACCAGGTCCTTGTCGCCCGCCAGGATCAGCACCGGGACGTCACGGAAGGCGGGCAGCGCGCCGCTCTTGTCGTGTTCGGTGAAGGCCGGATAGAACTCGGCGACCACATCGATCGGGGTGGACTCGATGAGCCGCTCGGCGAACCGCTCGACCGCCGGATCGACGTCCCGCGAACCGAACGAGTACCGCTTGATCAGCCCGGCGAAGAGATCGGCGGTCGCCCGGCGGCCCCGTTCCACCAGCTCCGCCTGGGAACCGAGCGCCCGGAGCACCCCGGGCAGCACCCGCCGCACCGCGTTCACGCCCGCGATCGGCAGCCCGAAATTGACCTCGCCGAGCTTCCCGCTCGATGTGCCGACGAAGGCGACGGCGGCGACCCGGTCCCGGATCAGCCGGGGGTACCCGTCGGCGAGCGCCATCATCGTCATGCCGCCCATCGAGTGCCCCACGAGCACCAGCCGCCCCTCGGGGGCAGCCGCTTCGATCACGGCCATCAGATCGCGGCCGAGCTGGTCGATGCCGACCGGGACGCCCTCTGCCTGGTCCCGGCCCCGCTCGGAACGGCCGTGGCTGCGCTGGTCCCAGTGGACGGTGCGGACCAGACCGCGCAGCGCCGCCCGCTGGAAGTGCCAGGAGTCCTGGCTGAGGCAGTAGCCGTGGCTGAAGACCACGGTGACGGGCGCGGGGTCCTTGCGGCCGAAGAGCCGGCGGCGGCGCGTGCCGGAGCCGGCGGCGTCGCCCCCGCTGCCCGCGGCGCCGCCCGTCCCGCCGTCCGGTTCGACCTCGTCGACCTCGTAGTACAGCTCGGTGCCGTCGTCGGCGGTGGCCCGGCCCGGCAGCCCGCGCAGCGAGCCGTACGGCCCGGTGGCGTCCAGGGCCAGCCTGGCCCTTCTGCGCATGCCCCGGCCGACCGTGAGCCGCTCGACCGCGACACCGGCGGCCGCGCCCGCCGCGATCACACCTATGGCGGCTCCCGCGATACCCGCCCGGCGCCAGCCGACCGCCGTAGCGGCCGTCGTCACCGCGTCCCCCGCGCTGATCTCGCTCACCGTGCCGCGCTCCTCGTCGGTCGTATCCGTCAGGTCAGGGCCGGTCTGTTCCGGTCGTGATCAGATCGTGCCTGGTCAGGGGCGCACGATGGGTCAGGACTCGGCCGGGGTCGCGTGCAGGTGCACGCGCGGTACGCGGGTGCCGATCCGGGTGACGATCTCGTACGCGATCGTGTCGGCGGCCTGCGCCCAGTCCTCGGCGCTCGGCTCGCCCCGGTCCCCCGGGCCGAAGAGCACCGCCTCGCTGCCCACCTCGATCTCGTCCCCGTCGAGATCGACGACGAACTGGTCCATGGCCACCCGGCCGGCGATCCGCCGGGTGACGCCGCCGACCAGGACGGGCGCCCGGCCGGAGGCGTGGCGCGGGATGCCGTCCGCGTAGCCGACCGGCACCAGGCCCAGGGTGGTCTCGGCGGAGGTCGTGTAGTGGTGGCCGTAGCTGATGCCGTGGCCGGCCGGCACCTGCTTGACCAGGGCGACCGACGCGATGAGCGTCATGACGGGGCGCAGCCCGAAGTCGGCCGGGGTGCCCAGCTCGGGGCTGGGCGAGATGCCGTACATCGCGATCCCGGTCCGTACGAGGTCGAAGTGCGCCTCGGGGATGGTCAGCGTCGCCGGGGAGTTGGCCATGTGGCGCACCTCGGGTTCGACGCCCTCCTTCTCGGCGTGCGCCACCATGTCCCGGAACACGGCCAGCTGGGCGGCGATGGAGGGGTGGCCGGGCTCGTCGGCGCAGGCGAAGTGGGACCACAGGCCGGTGATCCGGACGGTGCCCGCGTCCTCGGCGGCGCGGGCGGCGGCGACCAGCTCCGGCCAGTCGGCGGGCTGGCAGCCGTTGCGCCCGAGGCCGGTGTCGGCCTTGAGCTGGATCCGGGCCGGGACGCCCGCCTCCGTGGCCGCGGCGACGACCTCGCGCAGGGCCCACATCCCGCTCACCGACACGTCGATGTCGGCCTCGATCGCCTCGCGCCAGGGACCACCCGGGGTCCACAGCCAGCACATCACCCGGCCGCCGAGTCCGGCGGCCCGCAGGGCGAGCGCCTCCTGCGGCGTCGCGGTGCCCAGCCAGGTCGCCCCGGCCTCCAGCGCGGCGCGGGCGCAGGGCACCGCCCCGTGCCCGTACGCGTCGGATTTGACGACGGCCATGAGCTGCGCGCCGCCCGCCCGCGCGCGCAGCACCCGCACGTTGGCGCGCAGCGCGGCGAGGTCGATCTCGGCACGGGCTCTCAAGGACGCTGTCTCGTTCATCGCGCCCAGTCTCTCAGAGGCGTACGGCAGGGCCCTCGGGCGGCGGGTCGGAAGGGGCCCGCCGCAGCGGGCGTCCGCCCGCTGCCGGGTGCGCACCTCAGTGATGGCGCAGCTCGTGTTCCAGATGGTCGACGATGACCGGGACATGGCTGTGGGGCACGTCCTTGACCGCCGTGATCAGTGTCACCGGGCCGCCCTCCCGGACCAGTTCGACCAGTTCCCGGACGGCCGTCGTGTGGACGGGGTCGGCCAGTTCGGCGCGGTAGCGCTCGACGAACGCGTCGTAGCGGGTGGCGGTACGGTCCTCGTGGTACCAGTCGCGGAGCTCGTTCGACGGGGTGATGTCCTTGAGCCACTTGTCGATCGCGGCCTTCTCCTTGGACTCGCCACGCGGCCAGAGCCGGTCGACGAGGACGCGGGTGCCGTCACCGTCCTCCTTCGGCTCGTACACCCGGCGTACGCGTACCTCGCTGCTGCCCACGGTCGGCCCTCCTGTCCGCTGCGGTCGGCTCCTGCGTGCGCCCAGGATCGCTCAGGCCCGTACGTCCCGCCACGCCGCCGGGATCGCCTCCGCGACGTCCTGGGCGGCGACGGGCGAGCCGTCGGAGGCGTGGCGGGCGGCGAGTCCGTGCAGATGGGCCCCGGCCGACGCGGCGTCACGCGGGGCGAGGCCCGCGGCCAGCAGGGAGCCGGTCAGTCCGGAGAGGACGTCGCCGCTGCCGGCCGTGGCCAGCCAGGAGGTGCCGGTCGGATTGACCCGTACGGGAGTGTCCGGGTCGTCGGTGGCGACCAGGGTCGTCGACCCCTTGAGCAGGACCGTGGCGCGGTAGCGGGCGGCCAGCTCCCGTACGGCGGCGAGCCGCCCCGCCTCGACCTCCTCGCGCGGCACACCGAGCAGCGCGGCGGCCTCACCGGCGTGCGGGGTGAGCACGGTCGGCGCGGTGCGCGCGCGTACGGCACCGGCGTCCAGCAGCCGCAGCCCGTCCGCGTCCACCAGCACCGCGACGTCCGCCGCCAGCACGTCCCGGACCCCCTCGGCGGCCTCCGCGCCGTCACCGAGTCCGGGCCCGACGACCCAGGCCTGCACCCGCCCCGCCTTCGACGGCGGCCCCGCGTGGACCAGCGTCTCCGGATGACGGGCGATCACCGCGTCCGCGCCCGGACCGACGTACCGCACGGCCCCCGCGCCGCCCCGCAGCGCCCCGGAGACGGCCAGCACCGCCGCGCCCGGGTACCGCGCGGAACCGGCGACGATGCCGACGACCCCGCGCCGGTACTTGTCGCTCTCGGCGCCGGGGACGGGCAGCAGCGCGGCGACGTCCGCGTACTGGAGCGCCTCCAGGTCGGGTACGTCCGGCAGTTCGGGCCCGAGCCCGATGTCGACGAGGCGCAGCGCGCCGGCCCGTTCGGCGGCCGGGTCGACGAGCAGGCCCGGCTTGTACGTGCCGAAGGTGACGGTCGCGTCGGCGCGCACCGCCTCGCCGGGCACCTCGCCGGTGTCGGCCTCGACCCCGCTGGGCAGGTCGACGGCGACCAGGGGCGCGCCGGTCGCCGCGAAGGCCCGCACCAGCTCGGCGGCGCCCGGACGCAGCCCGCCCCGGCCGCCGATGCCGGTGATCCCGTCCACCACGAGATCGATGTGGCCGCCCCAGGCGTCCGCGCCCTCCGCGACCCGCCCGCCGGCCGCGATCAGGGCCGTGAGGCCGCCCTCGTGGGCGCGGTCCGGCGAGGTGAGTACGGCGCGCACGCCGGCGCCCCGGCGGGCGAGCCGGGCGCCCGCGTACAGCGCGTCGCCCCCGTTGTCGCCGCTGCCGACGAGGAGGACGACCCGGGCCCCGTACACCCGGCCGCGCCGCCGCAGCACATCGGCGCAGGCCGCCGCGAGTCCCGCGGCGGCGCGCTGCATCAGCGCGCCCTCGGGCAGCCGGGCCATCAGGGCCCGCTCGGCGGCCCGTACGGTCTGAACGCTGTAGGCGGTACGCATGTGCTCAACCCTCCGCGATCACCACGGCGGACGCCACCCCCGCGTCGTGGCTGAGCGACACGTGCCAGTGCCGTACGCCCAGCTCGGCGGCGCGGGCGGCGACGGTGCCGATCACCCGCAGCCGGGGCTGCCCGCTGTCCTCGACGTACACCTCGGCATCCGTCCAGAGCAGGCCGCTCGGCGCGCCGAGCGCCTTCGCGAGGGCCTCCTTCGCGGCGAACCGCGCGGCGAGCGAGGCGATACCGCGCCGCTCGCCACTGGGCAGCAGCAACTCGCTCTTCAGGAAGAGCCGGTCGGCCATCTGCGGCGTACGCTCCAGCGCCGCGTCGAACCGTTCGATCTCGGCCACATCGATCCCGACCCCGATGATCACGCGTGTTCCTTCACTGTTCGCTACTCCACGGTCACGGACTTCGCCAGATTGCGTGGCTGGTCCACATCGTTGCCGCGGGCCGTCGCCAGTTCGCAGGCGAATACCTGCAGCGGCACGGTCGACACCAGCGGCTGGAGCAGCGTAGGCGTAATGGGGATCCGGATCAGGTGGTCGGCGTACGGGACGACCGCCTCGTCACCCTCCTCGGCGATGACGATGGTGCGGGCACCGCGGGCCCTGATCTCCTGGATGTTCGACACGACCTTGTCGTGCAGCAACGACCGGCCGCGTGGCGACGGCACCACCACGACGACCGGGAGGCCGTCCTCGATGAGCGCGATCGGGCCGTGCTTGAGCTCACCGGCGGCGAAGCCCTCGGCGTGCATGTACGCGAGCTCCTTGAGCTTCAACGCGCCTTCCAGGGCCACGGGATAGCCGACATGGCGGCCCAGGAAGAGCACGGTGTCGTGACCGGCGAGGGAGCGGGCGAGTTCGCGTACCGGCTCCATGGTCTCCAGGACCCGTTCGACCGCGCCGGAGATCTCGGAGAGCTGGCGGATGACGGTGCGGATCTCGTCGCCCCACTTCGTCCCGCGGACCTGTCCGAGATACAGGGCGACGAGGTAGCAGGCGACCAGCTGGGTGAGGAAGGCCTTGGTGGAGGCGACGGCGACCTCGGGGCCGGCGTGCGTGTAGAGCACGGCGTCGGACTCCCGGGGGATGGTGGAGCCGTTCGTGTTGCAGATGGCGAGGACCTTCGCGCCCTGTTCGCGGGCGTGCCGCAGGGCCATCAGGGTGTCCATCGTCTCGCCGGACTGCGAGATCGCGACGACCAGGGTGCGGTGGTCGAGGATCGGGTCGCGGTAGCGGAACTCGCTGGCCAGCTCGGTCTCGCAGGGGATGCGGGTCCAGTGCTCGATGGCGTACTTGGCGATCATCCCGGAGTGGAAGGCGGTGCCGCAGGCCACGATGACGACCTTGTCGACCTCGCGCAGTTCGTACGGCGGGATGCGTACCTCGTCGAGGCGGAGCGAGCCCGAGCCGTCGATCCGTCCGAGGAGCGTGTCGGCGACGGCCCTGGGCTGTTCGGCGATCTCCTTGAGCATGAAGTAGTCGTGGCCGCCCTTCTCGGCGACGGAGACGTCCCAGTCCACGTGGTACTCGCGGACCTCGGCGGGCCGCCCGTCGAAGTCGGTGACGGTGACCCCCTCGCGGCGCAGCTCGACCACCTGGTCCTGCCCCAGCTCGATCGCGGAGCGGGTGTGCGCGATGAACGCGGCGACGTCGGAGGCCAGGAACGACTCGCCCTCCCCCACCCCCACCACGAGCGGCGAGTTGCGCCGGGCCCCGACCACCGTGCCGGGTGCGTCCGCGTGCACGGCGACGAGGGTGAAGGCGCCCTCCAGCCGGCGGCAGACCTGCCGCATCGCCTCCGCCGGGTCGGCGCAGGAGGAGAACGCCTCGGCGAGCAGATGGGCGACGACCTCCGTGTCGGTCTCGGAGGCCAGGTCGTGGCCGCGCTCGGCGAGTTCGGCGCGCAGGGCGGCGAAGTTCTCGATGATCCCGTTGTGCACGACGGCGACACGGCCCGCGTTGTCGAGGTGCGGGTGGGCGTTGGTGTCGGTGGGGGCGCCGTGGGTGGCCCAGCGGGTGTGTCCGATCCCGGTGGTCCCGGCCGGGAGCGGCGTCTCGGCCAGGGCCTTCTCCAGATTGACGAGCTTGCCGGCCTTCTTGGCGGCGGCCAGACCGCCGTCCGCGAGCACGGCGAGGCCCGCCGAGTCGTAGCCCCGGTACTCAAGGCGCTTGAGACCCGCGACGACGACGTCCTGGGCCGACTGTCCACCGACGTAACCGACGATTCCGCACATACCATTCCCTTCCTGGTCGCTCACCCCGTTTCTTCGCATCGTCGCAGAAGGCGAACAGGGCGGCAGAAATCAGGCGTGGTGCGCCGGCCCGGCCGGAGCGGGAGGAAGCCGGGGCGTGGTCCTGAAGCCGGGTCGTCGCACTGAAGCCGGGTCGTCGCCCTGAACGGCCCGGCTCTCCCCGGCGAACCGGTGGTTCAGCGCTTGAGGAACTCCAGGAGGTCCTTGTTGAACTTCTCCTTGTCGCCCGGGACGAGCGCGATGCCGTGGGAGCCGCCCTCGTAGACCTTGAGGGTCGCGTCCGCGATGAGTTCGGCGGACTTGCGGCCCGTGGCATCGATCGGGACGACCTGGTCGTCGTCACCGTGGACGACCAGCGTCGGAATGTCGAACTTCTTCAGGTCCTCGTGGAAGTCCGTGGCCGCGAAGGCGTCGACACAGGCGACACCGCCCTCGATGGTCTCGGCCATGGCCATGTGCCAGAAGGCGTCCTTGTTGCCCTGCGTGACCTTGTTGCCGTCGCGGTTCGCGCCGAAGAAGCCGACCGCGGTGTCCTTCCAGAACTGCGAACGCTCGGTGCGGATGCCCTTCTTGATGTCGTCGAAGACGGCCTGCGGCACGCCCTCGGGGTTGTCCGCGCTCTTGAGCATCAGCGGGGTGATCGCCGAGAGCAGGACGGCCGATCTGATCCGGCCGGTGCCGTGGCGGCCGATGTAGCGGGCGAGTTCGCCGCCGCCCATCGAGTGG
This sequence comes from Streptomyces sp. NPDC058240, assembly GCF_042882135.1. Taxonomy (NCBI): domain Bacteria; kingdom Bacillati; phylum Actinomycetota; class Actinomycetes; order Kitasatosporales; family Streptomycetaceae; genus Streptomyces; species Streptomyces sp. NPDC058240. Next base: position 296,943 of record NZ_JBHVWT010000003.1, on the reverse strand, counting down.
GCGACCAGCGTGACGTCCCGCAGGTCCAGTTGGGTGAGCAGGTCGTCGAGGTCGTCCGCGAAGGTGTCGAAGTCGTAGCCGTCCCAGACGGGGGTCGAGCGGCCGTGCCCGCGCCGGTCGTGGGCGATGCCGCGAAATCCGTTGTCCGCGACCGCCTTGAGCTGGTCCTGCCAGGCGTCCCCGTTCAGGGGCCAGCCATGGATGAAGACGACGGGGCGGCCGCGGCCCCAGTCCTTGTAGAAGATCTCGACACCGTCACGCGTGGTCACCGCGGGCATATGTGTTGTCCTCTCGTGTGTGCCGACCGGCCGCGTCGCCGCCTGCGCCGGGAGGCGGGCCTGCTGCCGCGAGCCGGGTGAAGGGGTGGAATGACCGGAGCGAGTGACGCGCCCGGACCTCCCCCGCCCAGCGTGTCGCCGAACGCGGCATCCGCAATCCGAACCGCGGGGCCCGGCTGGCCGCTCCCGCCGCTCCGAGCGCGGCGATGCGCTCCCCGGAGCGCCTTCTCCCGTTCTGGGACCGAAAGGCACGCACACGTCCGAACGGGCGACACTCCACGCCAACCCCGCACGGGCACCGCTGGAACGGACAGCCGAACGCGACATGCACACCCTCGCCCCCACGCACCCTGCTCCACCAACCCACCCCACTCCAGAACTGCAACCACTGCGACCGCGCCTTCCGCTCCCCCGCCCCCGGCAACTGCCGCGACTGCGAGAGCGGGCTGTCGCTCACGGGGTAGCCATGGGCAGCGGTCGGGAAGCGGCACCCCCGGGGAGCCGTGCGGGCCGGCGCATCGCCGAACCGCGCCTGGAGCGCTGGCTCGACAGTGCCGAGCACGGCCGGAATCACTCATCGGCGCAGTCGCCGCAATCCTCCGCGAGCCGCAGTCCCGGATCCGCTTCGCGCTCCGGCAGCAAGCCATCCGGGGCGGTGCGCGGACCGGCGCCCGGCCGCGAAGTCCCGCCGGGCGTACGGAAACGCGAGGCTCAGCCCGCCATCGCCCGCCGCGCCTCGGCCACCACTTCGGGATCGGTGACGAAGTGAGTGTCCTGCTCGGCCGACGCACCCCCGGCGCCGAGCGGTACCCAGCCGCCGCCACGCCGGGGCAACGCCCTGGTCTTGGCGGAGAGATGGACGGCGGCGGCTCCGGCCGAGGTCAGGGCCGGGATGTCCGCGGGGCGCACCCCGCCGCCGGCCATCACCTGCACTCCGGATGCGACGGCGGCCATCGCGGCGATCGTCTCCAGCCCGTCCGCCGCGACGGGGGCACCGCCCGATGTGAGGACCCGGGTGAGGCCGAGCGAGGGCAGCAGCGCGGCGATGGCCACCGGGTCGGCGGACTGGTCGACTGCGCGGTGCAGGGTGATGTCCACCGGCCGGCCCGAGGCCCGGGCCGCCTCGGCGAGCCGGGCAACCGCCGCGGTGTCCAGGGCGCCGTCGGCGGTCAGCGCGCCGATCACCACACCGGAGGCGCCGGAGGCGATGACGGACCGCACCTCGGCGGCCATCAGCGCGATCTCCTCCGCGTCATGGACGAAGTCGCCGGGCCGGCACCTGACCAGCACCTGCACCGGCAGCCCTTCCTCGGCGACCGCCTCCACCAGGGCTGCCGACGGGGTCAGGCCGCCCAGCTCCAGGGCGGCGCAGAGTTCTACCCGGTCGGCGCCGTGCTCCCGGGCGGTCCGGGCGCCGGCCGGTGAGGTGACGGCGATCTCCAGGGCGGGGCGCGCGGTCACTCGTCGTCCCCGGTCAGCGGCTGGTCGGAGGCGGAGATGATGCGGGCCGACAGATCCGGGTCGGCCATCTCGCGGTCGAAGGGGAACATCGGGCGGCGGATGCGATGGTGGCCCAGGCGTACCAGGTCCTGGTCCACACCGCCGGGGGTGAGCGCCATCTTCCACCCGACCGACATGTCGAAGAGTTCGGGCTCCAGGTAGCCGATCTTCACGATCACGATGTCGGCGCCGCGCGGGTCGAGGTCCAGGTCGGTGAAGTCGTGCTCGTGGTGGTAGGGCTTGCGAAGCCCGGTGAGGATCGCGTACACGCTGCCGATCCGGATCACGACCTCGGTCCGGGCGTCGCGGTCGCCGTGCCGGATGGCGTGCACCGTGCCGGTCAGGGTGACCGGGCCCGCGTGCCGGTCATCCACCTCGGCGCCGGCGGTGACCGTGACGGTGGCGCCGACACCCGCGGCGACGGCGGTCTCGACGGCGGCCGGTCCCGGCACCGAGGCGTAGATGACGGTCGGACCGTCGTCCTTCTGGAACTCCGGGCGGGCCAGCAGCCGGGTCAGGCCCCAGGTCATGTCGCCGGCGCCCCCGGCGGTCGGGTTGTCCCCGGTGTCGCTGATGAAGTACGGACGCTGGTCGGAGCCCAGGGCCTCGTCCAGGATGCCGTCGAAGGTGCCGGTCGGGGCGACGAAGTCGAAGTCGTCGCGGGCCTTCCAGAAGCCCTCGGCCAGGCGCTCGGCACCGGCCGAGACGGCGGCCCGGTCGGTGCCGGTGACCACCACCACGGCGCGGTTGCGCGGTTCGTCGGCCCAGGCGTAGCCGACCCATATCGCGGCGTCGATCACGCCGTCCATGGCCTCGACCTCGTCAACAGCCGCGTACACGCTCCTGGCCGGCTCGATCCGGGTGGAGGTCTGCTCGCCGGCCAGCAGCACTGGCACCGGCACCCATGCCTTGACCGGGCGGGGCCCGCCGGAGGCCAGCAGCTCCACCAGGTTACGGACAGCCCGCTCCTTGGTCTCCATGTGGTCCTCGTGCGGGGCCATCCGGTAGCAGGTGATCAGGTCGCTGCCGTGGGCGAGTTCGCGGGAGACGTTGCCGTGCAGGTCCATCGAGGTGGAGATGATCACGTCGGGGCCGACGGTGGCACGGATGCGCTCCAGCAGCACCGCCTCGGCGTCGTCGATGCCCTCCACGGTCATCGCGCCGTGGATGTCGTACCAGAGGCCGTCCGGCCGGGGCAGCGCGGCGAGCCGTTCGATCAGCTCGTCGGTCAGCTCGGCCCAGGCGGCGGCGGTGACGGTGCCGCCCGGCAGCGACTTGCCGACCAGGGCGCCGTGCCAGTCGGCCGCCTCGCGCAGTTCCTCACCGGGGGCCAGGAAGGGGTAGCGGTCCAGCACCTCGGCGCCGCGCGAGGGGTGGAAGGCGGCGGCCTGGGTGCGGGCGGGGGAGAAGGTGGACGACTCGATGCCGAGTCCGGCGATGGCTATGACCGGGCGGGCTGCGGCGGTGCGGGATTGCGACATGGCTCCTCGTAGGGGTGGGGCGTCAGACGTGACGGGGCGCTGGGGCGCGGAACCGGTCGGCGGCGCCGACCTCGCTCAGGGCGCGCTGCAGGGCGCGCTGCAGGGCGAACTGCCCGGCGCCGACCAGTCCGGCGTCGGCGCCGAGGCTGGCCCGCTCGATGGTGAGGTGTTCGGTGACGAGCGGGTGGCAGCTCTCGTAGAGCTGGCTGCGCACGGCGGCGACGAACGGCTCCAGGGTGGAGAGGATGCCGCCGAGGTAGACGGCGTCCGGATTGAAGAAGTTGACGTTGGCTGCGAGCACTTGGCCGAGGTAGTCGCCGGCCCTGCGGACCGCGCGGGTGGCCAACGGGTCTGCGTCGATGGCGAGTCGGGCCACGTCCTCGAGGCTGCTGACGTCGGCCCCGCGCTCGCGCAGGATGCGGACCAGGGCGGCGCCGGACGCCACGGTTTCCAGGCAGCCGGTGTTGCCGCAGGAGCAGGGGATGTCGGCGCCGGCGTCGATCCGGATGTGGGTGATGTCACCGGCCGCGCCGGTGCCGCCCCGGTAGAGGCGTCCGTCGACGATGACGCCGGCGCCGATCGCGGAGCCGATCTTCACCGTGATCGTCTGCCGGTGCTCGGCGGGCCGTACGGTGTGCTCGCCGACCGCCATGCAGTTGGCGTCGTTGTCCACGGCGGCCGGGACGCCGAAGCGTTCCTCCAGCCAGGCGGTGACCGGGAAACGGTTCCAGCCCGGCATCCGCGACGGCAGGACGACCGACCCCGACGCGATGTCCACCGGCCCGGGCAGCGAGAGCCCGACCCCGCGCAGCCGGCCACGTCCGCGCTGCTCGGCCAGCGCCTCCAGTGTCTCGGCGAGCCGGGGCAGAGCCGCCTCGGGGCCGTCGGCGATCACGAAGGGGACGGTCGAGACATCGGTCAGACCGCCGCCGGGCAGCACCACACCGATCCGGGCGTGCCGGCCGCCGAGGTCGGCGGCGACCGCGAACTCGTCGTTGCTTCCCGGTCTCAGCACTTTGCGGGGGCGCCCGCCGGTGGAGGACTGGGTGCCCTCCTCGGCGATCAGCCCACGCTCCACCAGATGGGCCACGGTGAGAGAGATGGTGGAGGCGGCGGCCCCCAGCAGTCCGGCGAGTTCGGCGCGTGAGGAGGCCTGGCCCGATGCGACGAGTTCCAGGACCCGCGCGGCGAGGGCTGGAGTGCCTTTTGCGGCCCTGCGGTCCCATGCACTTATTTCAGTCATGTACGAAGTAACTTCCGCAACGGTGGGTGTGGCGAAGACAATACGCCCGCGCTCGGCGCGGGGGAACAGCTTCGCGAAGGAAGTAGGCCCTGCCCGAAACCCATTCAATCCACCCAAATACCCCCAATGGAGAGAGGGGATCGAGGCAAGAGGGCTTTTTTCGGAGGTGCAGTAACTTACTTTTTACTAATTCTTGTTTGTTTCTTCGGTGTGTCCGGCGTTAGCTGTCGTGAACGCAGTGCCGGTCCCGGGCATACGGGTCCTTTCACTCTGAGGAGAGTCATGTTCCTTGCTCACACGGCGAACAGCCGCCGCTGGGCCCTTGTCACGGGCGCCGCTGTCACCGCGGGTGCTCTGCTGACCGGTTGTTCCGGGGGCGGCACCTCGTCGTCGTCCGCCTCCGGCTCGTCGGACACCATCAACTACGCGCTGCCGGCCAACTTCACGCCGAACTGGATCCTCCCGGTCGGCACCGCCGCGCACCTGAACACCAACAACTCCTCCATATCCCAGTCCCTCTGGGAGCCGCTGATCGCGTACGACGGCTCCACCGGCAAGGTCGGCTGGAACAAGAACAACTCGCTTGCCACCGCCGCCGACTTCGCCAAGGACAGCAAGAGCGTCACGATCACGCTCGGCGACCGGCACTGGAGCGACGGCAAGCAGATCACCTCCCGCGACGTGGAGTTCTGGTTCAACCTGGTCAAGGCCAACAAGGCCGACTGGGCCAGCTACAGCCCGGGCAAGGCGCCGGACAACTGGACCTCGCTGAAGGTCGTCGACGACACGCACTTCACCATCACCTTCGACCAGGCGTACAACCAGCAGTGGATGCTCGCCAACGAGTTGAGCATGATCCGCCCGATGCCGCAGCACGTCTGGGACAAGACCAGCGACTCGGGCACGGTGTCGGACCTCGACCGCACCGCAGCGGGCGCCAAGAAGGTCTGGGCGTACCTGAACGACGCCGCCAAGAAGATCTCCGGTTACGCCACCGACCCGCTCTGGAAGACGGTCAGCGGCCCGTACACCATCAAGTCGTTCTCCACGGCCGGCAAGGTCCAGCTGACGGCCAACGCCAAGTACGACGGCGGCGGCAAGGCCAACATCAAGACCGTGAACCTGCTGCCGTTCACCACCACGGACGCCGAGGAGAACGCGCTCCGGGCAGGCACGGTCGACTACGGCTACATCAACGCGACCAACCTCAGCCAGGAGTCGTCCTTCACCGCCAAGGGCTACACGGTGAAGCCGTGGTCCGGCTGGGCCATCACGTACATGCCCTACAACTTCAACAACCCCGCCATGGGCGCGGTGTTCAAGCAGCTCTACGCCCGCCAGGCGATCCAGATGTCGGTGGATCAGACCACCCTCTCCAAGGTCGTCTTCAACGGCACCGCGGTCTCCACCTACGGCCCGATCCCGCAGGGCCAGAGCTCGTCCTTCGTCTCGTCGGAGCAGAAGAACAACCCGTACCCGTTCTCCACCGCCAAGGCGAAGCAGCTGCTGACCGGCCACGGCTGGACCGAGCAGGACGGCACCATGGTGTGCACCGCGCCGGGCACCGGCGACAACCAGTGCGGCGCCGGCGTGGACAAGGGCACCAAGTTCCGGATGCAGGTGCTCTCGCAGTCCGGTTCGACCGTGACCGACAACATGATGAGCGCCCTGCAGTCGTCGTTCGCCAAGACCGGCATCGACTTCACCATCAAGACCGCCCCGGTCAACTCGGTCCTCTCGCAGGCCGGCCAGTGCAAGGCCGACCAGGCCGGCTGCAAGTGGCAGCTGTCGTTCTTCGGCACCGCGGGCAGCTGGTACTTCCCGGCCTACCCGAGCGGTGACTCGCTCTTCGCCACCGGCGGCGGCTCCAACTTCGGCAGCTACTCCAACCCCGCCGTGGACAAGCTGGTCACCCAGACCACCACCTCCTCCTCCGACGAGGCGGTGCAGAAGTACAGCGCGGCCCTGGCCAAGGACCTCCCGGTCGTCTGGCTGCCGGAGCCGGACTACCAGGTCTCCGTGGTCAAGAAGGGCCTGGGCGGCTTCGCCCAGGACTCCCTCGCCAACTTCCACCCCGCCATGTGGAAGTGGACGACCAAGTGAGCCCGGCCGGTGACCACGCGTACCACTGAGCCGAAGCGACCGGAAAACACATGAGCACTTCCTCGTACCTGATCAGGCGAGTCCTCCAAGCCGTCGTGGTGATCGTCATCGTGACGATCGTGGTCTTCGGCCTGCTGCACGCCCTGCCCGGGGGTCCCGCTCGCGGGATCCTCGGTCCGCAGGCCACGGCGCAGCAGATCGCGTCCTTCAACCACGAGCAGGGCCTCGACAAGCCACTTCCCGTGCAGTACTTCTACTACCTGAACCAGCTGCTGCACGGCGACCTCGGAACCTCGTACACCCTCAATGAGCCGGTCTCCCAGCTCATCACCGAGCGGCTGGCCAAGACCCTGCTCCTCACCGCCCTGTCGGCGATCGTCGGCCTCGTGCTGGCCATCCCGCTGGGCATGTGGCAGGCCGTCCGGCGCAACAAGCCGGTCGACTACGTCATCACCACGCTGAGCTTCATCGCCTACTCCACGCCCGTGTACTTCCTCGGGCTGATCCTGGTGCTGGTGTTCAGCCAGGCGCTGCCTTGGTTCCCGTCCCAGGCCCCGCAGGGGGACACGCTCGCCCAGGTGTTCTCCGAACCGCAGGCGCTGGTGCTGCCGGTCGTCGCCGGTGCCGCCTCGATGATCGCGGTGTTCAGCCGCTACATGCGGGCGGCCACCCTGGAGAACCTCTCCGAGGACTACGTCAGGACGGCGCGGGCCGGCGGTTCCCGCTCCCGCGCCATCCTGTGGCGGCATGTGTTCCGCAACTCGCTGACGCCGGTGGTCGCCATGCTCGGCTACTACGTGCCGGTGCTGTTCGGCGGCGCCCTGGTGGTCGAGCAGCTCTTCAACTACCCCGGTATGGGGCTGCTCTTCTGGACCGCCGCGCAGTCCTCCGACTACCCGGTGCTGCTGGGCTGCGTGCTGGTCATCGCGGCCGCCACGGTGGTCGGCACGCTGCTCGCCGACATCGTCCAGCGGATCATCGACCCCCGAGTGAAGGCAGGCCGGGCATGAGCGCCGTCATCCAGCCGGGCCAGGCGCCCGGCACGGCCACCGCCGCCGCCACGGCGTCCGGCTCCCGGCTCGCCGTCCGGCGCTTCCTGCGCAACCGGCTCGCCGTGGTCGGGCTCGGCGTCGTGGTCCTCTTCTTCCTGCTCTGCTTCGTCGGTCCGCTGGTGTACTCCACCGACCAGACCCACACGATGCTCCAGCAGGTCAACCTCGCCCCCAGCGGCTCGCACTGGCTCGGCACCGACGCGGTCGGCCACGACGAGCTGGGCCGGCTGATGTACGGCGGCAAGGTGTCGCTGATCGTCGGTCTCGCCGCAGGCATCCTGGCCACCGTGATCGGCACCCTGTGGGGCGCCGTCGCCGGCTACGCGGGCGGCTGGGTCGACGCGGTCATGATGCGGATCGTGGACGCGGGGATCGCCATCCCGGCGCTCTTCATCCTGCTGGTGGTTTCCGCCATCACCACCCCGGGCCTGACCGGACTGATCGTCATCCTGGGCTTCGTCTCCTGGCTGGTGCCGTCCCGGCTGATCAGGGCCGAGACGCTCTCCCTGAAAAACCGCGACTACGTCCTGACCCTGCGGGCCATCGGCGGGACGCACGCCCGGGCGATCACCCGGCACATCCTGCCGAACTCGGTCTCGACCATCATCGTCGCGGCCACCTTCCAGATCGCCGACGCCATCCTGCTGGTCGCCTACGTCTCCTACCTGGGTCTAGGCGTCCAGCCGCCGGCCACCGACTGGGGCGGCATGCTCTCGGCCGGACTCACCGCCGCCTACTCCGGCTACTGGTGGCTCATCCTGCCGCCGGGCCTGGCCATCATCCTGGTGGTGTGGGCGTTCAACGCGATCGGGGACGGACTCCGCGACGCATTCGATGTGAGGGGACGCGGATGACCGCCACCCAGGGCTCCGCCGCCCCGCAGGCCGGGCCCATTCTCGAACTCGACGACCTCGGTGTCGTCTTCACCACCGAGACCGGCGAGGTGCCGGCCGTCCGGGGTGTCTCCCTGCACGTCCGCCCCGGCGAGACGCTCGCCCTGGTCGGCGAGTCGGGTTCCGGCAAGTCCACCATCGCGCTGGCCGCGATGGGCCTGCTGGCCGGCAACGCCCGTGCCACCGGCAGCGCCACCATCGCCGGCCACCAGGTGGTCGGTGCCCGCGAGGCCGATCTGGCGGCGCTGCGCGGCCGGACCGTCTCCATGGTGTTCCAGGAACCGGCCACCGCGCTCGACCCGCTGACCCGGATCGGCAGGCAGATCGCCGAGGTGATCCGCAACCACCGCAAGGTGTCCGCCAAGGAGGCCGCCGCCGAAGCCGTCGAACTCCTCCGCAAGGTCGGCATCCCGGAGCCGGAGAGGCGGGCCACCGCCTACCCCTTCCAGCTCTCCGGCGGACAGCGCCAGCGGGTGGTCATCGCCATGGCCATCGCCAACGAACCGGCCCTGCTGATCGCCGACGAGCCGACCACCGCGCTGGACGTCACGGTGCAGGCCGAGATCCTCGACCTGCTGCGCCGGCTCGCCGTCGAGACCGGCACCGGCGTCCTGCTGGTCACCCACAACATGGGCGTGGTCGCGGACTTCGCCGACCGGGTCGCCGTGATGTACCACGGCGAGATCGTGGAGACCGGACCGGTCGAGGACGTACTGCTCCGCCCGTCCCACGAGTACACCGAGCGGCTGCTGGCCGCGGTGCCCCGGCTGTCGGTCGCCGAGGAGGGCCGGCCGGCCGCGCCGGCTGCCGCCGCCCGCCCGGACACCGACCCGGTGGTCGAACTCACCGACATCTCCGTGGTGTTCGGCCGTGGCAAGGGCGCCGTGCGCGCCCTGGACGGGGTCTCGCTCGCCGTACACGCCGGAGAGACCCTGGGCCTGGTGGGCGAGTCGGGCTCCGGCAAGTCCACCGCGTCCCGGGTCGCGCTCGGTCTGATCCCGCCGAGTTCCGGCACCGTCTCGCTGTTCGGCACCGACCTGGGCCGCACCCGTTCCCGGGCCCGCCGGGCGCTGCGGGCCGGTATCGGCGTGGTCCTCCAGGACCCGGTGGCCTCACTGGACGCCCGGATGACGGTCGGCGAATGCGTCGCCGAGCCGCTCAGGGTGCACCGCCGCGAGCTCTCCGCAAAGGACCGCCAGAGCAAGGTCGCCGACGTCCTCGACCGGGTCCGGCTGCCGCGTGAACTCACCCGGCGCGCACCTCGGGAGCTGTCCGGCGGTCAGCGCCAGCGGGTCAGCCTGGCCCGCGCCCTGGTCCTGGAGCCCCGGCTGCTGGTGGCTGACGAGCCCACCAGCGCGCTCGACGTGAGCGTGCAGGAGGCGGTGCTCGAAGTGATCTCCGAGCTCCAGCACGAGCTGGGCTTCGCCTGTCTTTTCGTCTCCCACGACCTGGCCGTCGTACAGCACTTCGCGCAGCGCGTCGTGGTGATGCGGGCCGGCCGGATCGAGGAGCAGGGCCCCACCGGGGCAACCCTGCTGCACCCGGAGACCGACTACACCCGCCGGTTGCTGGCCGCCGTGCCGGTGCCCGACCCGGTGATCCAGCGCGGTCGCAGAGCCGAACGTCTGGCCACCCTGGCGGCCGGCCGGACGGAGGCGCAGGTATGAGCTTCCGTGACCGTACGCTCTTCGCCGGAGTGGACATCGGCGGCACCACGACCCAGGTGGTGGTCTGCGCCGAGGACCTCACCGTGCTGGACCGCGCGGAGGTGGCGACCCCGGCGGCCGACGGCGGCCGGGCCATGATCGGCGCGGCCCTGGGCGCGCTGGCCCCGCTGCTGGAGCGCGCCCCCGGCCGGCTCGCCGGTTGCGGGGTCGGCGCGGCCGGCGTGGTGGACTCCGCCACCGGCCGCATCCTGGTGGCCAGCGACTCCTTCGCCGGCTGGGCCGGTTTCGCGGTGACGGACGCCGTCGAGGAGGCGCTGGGCGTCCCGGCGTTCCTGGACAACGACGTCAACGCCTTCCTCTACGGGGAGGTGTCCGGCGGCGCCGTGCGCGGCGAGTCGGACGTCCTCGGGATGACGCTGGGCACCGGGGTCGGCGGCGCGCTGTGGACCGGCGGCGCGCTGTTCGCCGGGCCGCACGGCGCGGCCGGCGAGATCGGGCACATTCCCGGCTTCGGTGATCTGCTCTGCTCGTGCGGCGGCCGGGGACATCTGGAGACCCTGGCCTCCGGTCGTTCCATCGGCGCCCGTTACGCGGACCGCACCGGCCGCCGGCTGACCGCCCGCGAGGTCGCACAGGCCGTCGGCCGCGGTGACCAGGACGCCCTCGCGGTGTACCGGGCCGCCGGTGCCGGGATCGCCCAGGCGATCGTGATGACGGCGGGCGTCGTGGACATCACCACGGTGGTGGTCGGTGGCGGGGTCAGCCGCGCCTGGCCCCTGCTGGAACCCCTCATCCTGACGTCACTGGCCGCCGACCCGCCGGTCAGCGGCCACCCGGTCCGGCTGGTCAAGGCAGCCCTGGCCTCCGACGCGGTGCCGGTCGGCGCCGCGGCCCGGGCCCGGCAGGAGCTGACGGCGAAGGTCGGGGTCTGAGAGAACCCGGCCGAGGGCGCCACGAGCCTGCTCCGACGCCACGAGCCTGTGTGCCATGGCGCCGGAGCGGGCTCTTCGCCGTCCCCCTCCGACGCCGGACGATCACCGTGCGGCGGATCGGGGCCTGCCGCCCCGGATTCACGGAGACCCGCGCGCCGTGACCTCTGTGTGCTCAGGAAAGCGACGTGACCGAGCCCACCCCCCACTCCGTTCAAACTCCCGCAACAATGAACCCGTGATCACTTCGCCGCCACGGAGCACCCACCGACGCGCCGAGCACGCGGCGACGCCGTACGTCGATCTGTCCCGCGCCGAGTGGAGCGCGCTGCGCGACAAGACGCCGCTGCCGCTGACCGCCGACGAGGTCGAGCAGCTGCGCGGGCTCGGGGACGTCATCGACCTCGACGAGGTACGCGACGTCTACCTGCCGCTCTCCCGGCTCCTCAACCTCTACGTCCAGGCCACCTCGGGTCTGCGCGGTGCCTTGAACACCTTCCTCGGGGACGCGGGGAACGGCCACGGCGAGCAGCGCGGCACCCCGTTCGTCATAGGCGTCGCGGGCAGTGTCGCGGTCGGCAAGTCCACCACCGCGCGCATCCTCCAGGCGCTGCTGGCCCGTTGGCCCGAGCATCCGCGCGTGGAGCTGGTGACCACGGACGGGTTCCTGCTGCCGATGAAGGAGCTCCAGGCCCGCGGCCTGATGTCGCGCAAGGGGTTCCCCGAGTCGTACGACCGGCGCGCCCTGACCCGTTTCGTCGCCGACATCAAGGCGGGCAAGGACGAGGTGACGGCGCCCGTCTACTCGCACCTGATCTACGACATCGTGCCGGACGAGCGGCTCACCGTACGCCGCCCCGACATCCTGATCGTCGAGGGGCTGAACGTGCTGCAGCCCGCGATGCCCGGCAAGGACGGCCGGACCAGGGTCGGTCTCGCCGACTACTTCGACTTCAGCGTGTACGTGGACGCGCGCACCGAGGACATCGAGAGCTGGTATCTCAACCGGTTCCGGAAACTGCGCGCGACCGCGTTCCAGAACCCGTTCTCGTACTTCCGCAAGTACACCCAGGTCTCCGAGGAGGAGGCCATGGAGTACGCGGCGACGATGTGGCGGACCATCAACAAGCCCAACCTGGTGGAGAATGTCGCGCCCACCCGGAGCCGTGCCACCCTGGTGCTGCGCAAGGGCCCGGACCACAAGGTCCAGCGGCTGTCCCTGCGTAAACTCTGAGTCCGCGAGCCTCCCGGGAGTGGCCACGTGCTGCATCTGCGCCTGATCGTCCCCACCGACCGTACGGACGAGGTGCTGCACCTGCTGGACAGCACCCTCGGTACGACGCATCTCGTCGTGATGGCCGGGGCCGCCCGCAACCCGGCGGGTGACATGGTGCTGTGCGATGTGGCCCGTGAGGCGGGTGACGAGCTGATCTCCGCGCTGCGCCGGCTCGGCATCGACAAGTCCGGTTCGATCACCGTCGAGAACATGGACCTGACGCTCTCCGCCCACGCCGACAGGGCCGAGGAGGCCGCGCCGGGCGAGGGCGCGGACGCGGTGCTGTGGGAGGAGCTGACGGAGGCGACCCACGAGGAGTCGACGTTCAGCGTCACGTACGTGGCGTTCCTCACCGTCGCGACGATGCTCGCCGCCTGCGGTGTGATGCTCGACAACGCGATCCTGATCGTGGGCGCGATGGCGGTCGGCCCGGAGTTCGGGCCGCTGGCCGGGATTTCCACCGCCCTGGTGCAGCGTGCTCCGCGACTGGCGCTGCGTTCCTTGTACGCGCTGATCGGCGGCTTCGCCCTCGCGATGGTGCTGACGGCCGGGTTCGCCTGGCTGATGGACGCCTTCGGGCTGTTCACCCGCTCGATGATCGAGGCCGACCGTCCGAACACCGCGTTCATCTGGAAGCCCGACGCGATGTCGTTCGTGGTGGCCTTCCTGGCCGGGATCGCCGGAACGCTCTCCCTCACCTCGGCGAAGTCCGGGGCGCTGATCGGGGTCGCCATCTCGGTGACGACCGTGCCGGCCGCGGCCAACGCGGCGGTGGCGTTCAGCTACAGCGACTACCACCAGATGTCGGGCTCCACCACCCAGCTGCTGGCGAACCTCGGCGGGATCGTGGTCGCGGGGACGCTGACCCTGCTGGTCCAGAAGGCCCTGTGGGCGGCACACCGCCGCCGGACGGCCCTCGTCACGAACCCGTCCCGCGATCAGTCCGCGCAGAGTGCGGCGGGGCGCGGCGTCAGTCCGCGCGGGCAGTGACCAGGCCCGATTCGTAGGCCGCGATGACCGCCTGGGCGCGGTCGCGGACGGCGAGCTTGCCGAAGATGCTGGTGATGTAGTTCTTGACCGTGGAGAGGCTGATGTCCAGGGCGCGGGAGATCTCGGTGTTGTCGAGGCCGGTGGCCATCAGGCGCCACACCTCGACCTCGCGGGGGGTGAGTTCACCCGGGCCGGTCGGGCCGGCGGGGACCGGCCGCGCATCGCGGGGTGCCCGTACGTGGGTGGAGATCAGCCGGGTGAGCAGGCGCGGCGCGACGACGGCCTCGCCCGCGTGGACGGTGCGGATCGCCGCGCTCAGGTCCTCCGGGGAGCTGTCCTTGGGCAGGAACCCGTAGGCCCCGGCGCGCAGCGCGCCCACCACGTACTCGTCGAGGTCGAAGGTGCTGAGGGCCAGGACCCGGCAGCCGGGCACGGTGGCGACGAGTTCCCCGGTCGCGCCGACCCCGTCGAGGACCGGCATCCGGATGTCCATCACCACGACGTCGGGGCGCAGCCGGCGGGCGAGGACGACGGCCTGCGCGCCGTCCTCGGCCTCGCCCACCACCTCGAAGGACGGGTCGGGGGAGAGGATCAGCGACAGACCTCGCCGAACCAGCGGCTGGTCGTCCGCGATCAGCACCCTGATCGTCCGCGGCGTCGGCCCGGTCCCGCTCATCGGTGTGCTCCTTCGTGCTGGACGGCCGCCTCGGCCGCCTCGTCCGCGCTCAGCGGCAGGTCGGCCACCACGGCGAACCCCCCATCGGCCTGCGGGCCGACGGTCAGGGTGCCGCCGTGCAGGGCGACGCGCTCGCGCATGCCGATGAGGCCGTAACCGCCCGAACCCACCGACACCCCCTCCCGCGGCGGTGCGCCCCCGCCGTCGTCCCGCACCTCGACGGTGATCCACTCCTGGTGGTACGTCAGCTGTACGGACGCGCGGGCGTCCCCCGCGTACTTGCGGGTGTTGGTGAGGGCCTCCTGGGCGATCCTGAACACCGTGAGGCCGACGGTCGGCGGCAGCGGACGCCGCGGCCCCTGGACGCCGAACTCGGTGGGCAGTCCGGCAAGGCGGGACTCGGCCACCAGGCGGTCGAGGTCCTCGACACCGGGCTGGGGCAGCGACGGCGCGGACTCCGGTTCGTCACCGGCCCGCAGCACGTCGAGGAGCTGGCGCATCTCGCGCAGCGCGAGCCGCCCGGAGGACTCCAGGGTGACCAGGGCGTCCAGGACCACCTCAGGTCGGGCGAGGTTGGCCCTGGCTCCGCCGGCCATCAGCTGCATGGTGGTGATGTGGTGGGCCACGATGTCGTGCAACTCCCTTGCGATGCGGCGCCGTTCGTCGGCCACCGCTCGGTCGGCGAGGAGTCTGCGGTTGGCCGCCACCTCCCGCTGCCAGCGGTTGACCGCCATGGCGGTGCCGACGACGATCAAGGTGGAGAGCGGCGGGGTGACCGCCTCCTGCCAGGGTGGAATCCGGCCGTTGCTCTGGCTCAGCAGCGTCAGCGACATCGTCGCGACAGCCGCGACTGCCGTCACCCGGCCGGAGCAGGCCCTGGCGACCGTGTACAGGGCCACCACCAGGACGGCGCCGAAGTGGCTGGGCAGCGGGACGGTCAGGGCGGCCGTCGCGTCGAGTGCCAGTACGGCGGCGAGCGCCGCCACCGGGTGGCTGCGCCGGGCGAGCAGCGGCATGGCCGCCAGGGCGACGAGGAGGAACCCGGCCACGCTCACGTCATGCCGGCCGTCGGGGTCGTTGAAGAACACGTAGCTGAGCAGGTTCATCACGCAGGCCCCGCCGGTCACGAGCGCGTCGTTACGGGTCCACGGCGGCTCGGCGTCGTCGACGCGCAACGGCGTCCGGGAATCGTCGGGCGCGATGTGTCGGCTCCTGGGCATGTCCGTTCCCCTTTGTGTCCGGCATCTCGGCCTCCCGGCTTCCCGGCCCCCGGGGACAGGGTTGCACAGCACCGGCGGTAGCACTCCCGAGCCCTTGACCAGGACCGGGACCAGGGTCCTGGTCGCGGTCCGGGGAGGGACCCAGGGCCCCGGTCCGGATCATCCGCTGCCACGACGCCCCGCGGCCCCTCGCGGTGATGGTCTGGAGACCGGCCGGGAGCCCCCGGCAGCCGTCCGCATTCAAGTTCGTCCGCCGGAGGACCTCGTGATCCGCGCCCTGACCGGATATTCCACCAGACACCCATGGAAGGTCATCGCCCTCTGGGCGGTGCTGGGGGTCGTGATGAGCGCCCTGATCCCGACCCTGATCGGCCGTGTCACCCAGCACCGGACCGGGGACTTCCTGCCCCGCTCCTACGACTCGGCCGCCGCGCTCCGGATCGCCGAAGAACAGTTCGGCGTGAACCCCGACGCCACCACGGTGACCGTGCTGGTCGCCCGGTCCGACGGCAGGGCCCTCGGCGCCGCCGACCAGAAGCGGGTCGAGGCCGAGGCGGCGAAGCTGGGCCGGCACCGGGTGATCATGCCCAGGGAGGACGACATGCCTCGGTTCCTGGTCCCGGACCGCTCCCAGACGCCCAGGATCGCCCCGTCGATGACTGCACCCGACCGGAGCTTCGAACTGCTCTCCGTCCAGCTGATGGGGAATCCTGCGGACAAGGGGGTCCAGGGCGTCTACCGGACCTTCCGGGACGCCGCCCGGACGCAGTTCTCCGAGGCGGGGATGCGCACCGGTTTCACCGGGAGTCTCGCCGACACCGTCGACACCACCGACGCCCACGAAACCGCTGCGAAGGTCGGGGGCGCCCTCGTCACGGCGCTCATCATCCTGCTCAACGTGCTGGTGTTCCGCAGTGTGCTGGCGGCCCTGCTGCCGCTGCTCGCGGTCGCCATGATCGGCTTCGTGGCGGCGGGAACCGTGGCGGGCGCGGCGCTGCTCACCGGGCGCAAGCTCGACGCGAGCACCCCAGGGCTGATCAACGTGGTCCTGCTCGGCATCGGCATCGACTACCTGCTGTTCCTGCTGTTCCGCTTCCGCGAGCAACTGCGCGACCGGCCCGAGCAGTCCGCCCGCGAGGCGGCCGAGGAGGTCTCGGGCCGGGTGGGCACCGCGATCACCTCGGCGGCGCTGACCATCGTGGCCGCGTTCGCCACGCTGGGCCTGGCGACCTTCGGGCAGTTCCGCTCGCTGGGCCCCGCCATCGCCGTCGCGGTCCTGGTGATGCTGCTCGGCAGCCTCACCCTGCTGCCGGCGCTGCTCGCGGCCGCCGGGCGCAAGATGTTCTGGCCCTCCCGAACCCTTCGCCACAAGCCGGGCGAAGGACGTGCCGCGCGCCTCGGCACGCTGGTCACGCGACGGCCGCTGACGATGCTGACGGCCTCCGTCGCCCTGCTCGCCGCGCTGGCCGCCGGGTTGACCGGCATCCGCATGGACTACGGCCGGGGCGGCTCCGACGACGCGACCCCCGCCGCGAGCACCGCGGCCGAGATCTCCCGCACACTGCCGGCCGGGGTGTCGGACCCGACGAGCGTCTTCGCCACCGCCAAGGACGGCGGCACCCTCACCACCGACCGGCTGGGCGGCCTCTCCCGGGCACTCACCCGGGTCCACGGCGTGGGCAAGGTCGCACCGACCGTCCTGAGCAAGGACCGCCGTGCCGCCCGGATCGACCTCTACCCGACCGCCGACCCGCAGAGCGCACAGGCCCGCGACCTGGCCTCCGGACCGATCCGGGCCGCGGTCGCCCGGCACACACCCGCCGGGACGACGGCACACGTGGGCGGGACGGCGGCGATCTTCGCCGACGTCGCGACCGCCGTCGACCACGACCTGAAGATCGTGTTCCCGGTCGCGGCCGCGCTGATCGCACTGATCCTCCTGCTGCTCCTGCGCAGCCTGCTCGCACCGGTGGTCCTGATGCTCTCCGTCGGGCTCGGCTTCGCCGCCACTCTCGGCGCCGCCACCCTGTTGTTCCAGCACGCCCTAGGCAGGCCGGGCGTCGACTTCACCCTGCCCCTGGTGCTGTTCCTGTTCGTCGTGGCACTGGGCACCGACTACAACATCCTGATCACCGACCGGATCCGGGAGGAGATGCGGCGACCGGGCCCGGCCCGCGCCGCGGTGGCCCGCGCGGTACGGCACACGACGCCGGCCATCGCGACGGCCGGGCTGGTGCTGGCCGGTTCCTTCGCCACGCTCGCCGCGACGCCGGGAAACGAGCAGATCGCCTTCGCGATGACGCTCGGCATCATGCTCTCCGCGCTCGTCCTCTCGCTGGTGCTGGTCCCCGCCCTCGCCGCGCTCCTCGGCCGGAGCCTCTGGTGGCCGGTCCGCCCACGGCCCACCGCGGGCGGCCACCCGCAGGACCACGCGACCGCACCGGCCCCGGAACCCCACCGGGTCAGGACCTGCTGAGGCCCGGCCGACCGGAGCGCCTGAGAGCCCGGTGACGGCGGCGCCCACCCGGCCGTCCCCGGGTGGAGTGCTTCGGTCCGGTGGACCGGACGGGGCGCGGCGACCCGCACCGCCGCCCACCGGACGGCGCGTGCGCGCCCGTCCTATCCCAGCGCGGACTTCACCACATCGGCCAGCCGCTCGGCGATCGCCCGCGCCTGCTCGATGTCGGCCGCCTCGACCATGACCCGCACCAGCGGCTCCGTACCCGACTGGCGCAGCAGCACACGTCCGGTGGAGCCCAGCTCGCGCTCGGCCTCGGCCACGGCCTCGGCGACCTCGGGGGAGGTCGCGACCCGGGACTTGTCGACATCGCGGACGTTGATCAGCAGCTGCGGCAGCCGCTGCATGACCCCGGCCAGATCGGCGAGCGTACGGCCGGTGGCGGCGACCCGGGCCGCGAGCAGCAGGCCGGTCAACGTGCCGTCACCGGTCGTGGCGTGGTCCAGGACGATGACATGGCCGGACTGCTCGCCGCCCAGCGCATAGCCCTCGGCCTTCATCGACTCCAGTACGTAGCGGTCGCCGACGGCGGTCTGGACGAGCTGGATGCCCTCCCGCTCCATCGCGATCTTGAAGCCGAGGTTGGACATGACGGTGCCGACCACGGTGTCCTTTCGCAGCTGTCCGGCCTCGCGCATGGCGAGGGCGAGGACGGCCAGGATCTGGTCGCCGTCGACCTCCTCGCCCGTGGCGTCCACGGCCAGGCAGCGGTCCGCGTCGCCGTCGTGCGCGATGCCGAAGTGGGCGCCGTGCTCCACGACGGCGGCCTTCAACGGCTCCAGATGGGTGGAGCCGCAGCCGTCGTTGATGTTCAGGCCGTTCGGGTCGGCACCGATCGTGACGACCTCGGCACCGGCCCGCGCGAAGGCCTCGGGCGAGACCCGGGCAGCCGCGCCGTGCGCCTCGTCGAGCACGACCTTCAGCCCGTCGAGCCGGTTCGGCAGGACCGCGACGAGGTGGGCCACGTAACGGTCGAAGCCCTCCGCGTACTCGGTGACGCGTCCCACACCGGCACCGGTCGGGCGCTCCCACGGCTCACCGGTGCGGTGCTGCTGGTAGATCGACTCGATCCGGTCCTCCAGCTCGTCGGAGAGCTTGTGACCGCCGCGGGCGATGAACTTGACACCGTTGTCCGGCATGGAGTTGTGGCTCGCGGAGAGCATCACACCGAGGTCGGCGCCCAGCGCGCCGGTGAGGTACGCCACCGCCGGGGTGGGCAGCACACCGACGCGCAGGACGTCCACGCCGGCGCTGGCGAGCCCGGCCACGACGGCGGCCTCCAGGAACTCTCCGGAGGCGCGTGGGTCACGGCCCACCACGGCTGTCGGCCGGATCCCGTCGAGGGTGCTCCCCTCGGCGAGAACATGCGCCGCAGCGACCGAGAGACCGAGCGCCAGCTCGGCCGTCAGATCCGCATTGGCGACACCGCGCACACCGTCCGTGCCGAAGAGTCGTCCCACTGGTGTCCTCCGAAGATGCTCCGAAACCGCAAAACCAAATCAACCAAAGCAGCACAACAAGCCTATGAACGTCTTATGCCGTTATACGCCCGAGGGTGCCGATAAACGAACGCCCCGGCAGCACGAGGTGTGCCGCCGGGGCGAACGTGTAAAGCAGATGAGCAGGCGGATTAGCGCTTGCTGTACTGCGGGGCCTTGCGGGCCTTCTTGAGACCGGCCTTCTTGCGCTCGACCGCACGGTCGTCACGGGAAAGGAAGCCGGCCTTCTTCAGCGGGGCGCGGTTGTTGTCCACGTCCGCCTCGTTCAGCGCACGGGCCACGCCGAGACGCAGGGCGCCGGCCTGACCCGAGACGCCGCCACCCGAGATGCGGGCGATGACGTCGTAGCGGTTGTCGAGCTCGAGCACCTTGAAGGGCTCGTTGACTTCCTGCTGGTGCACCTTGTTGGGGAAGTAGTCCTCAAGGGTGCGACCGTTGATCTTCCACTTGCCGGTGCCCGGAACGATCCGGACGCGGGCGATGGCGTTCTTCCGGCGGCCAAGGCCGGCGGCGGGCTGCGGGTCGCCGAAGCGGGAGGCCAGCGACTCGCTGGTGTACTCGCCCTCGACGGGAACCTCGGACTCGAAGGTGGTCACCTCGGCGAAGACCTCTTCGCCCTCGGTGCCCTCGACGGGGTTCTCAACAGTGGTCTCGGCCACGATTCTCCTCAGATCTTTCTTTTGGTCTTAGGGGGAGGCCGGAACTACTGCGCGACCTGGGTGATCTCGAACGGGACCGGCTGCTGAGCAGCGTGCGGGTGCTGGTCGCCCGCGTAGACCTTGAGCTTCGAGAGCATCTGACGGCCCAGGCTGTTCTTGGGGATCATGCCCTTGATGGCCTTCTCGACGGCCTTCTCGGGGCTCTTGGCGAGCAGCTCGTCGTAACGGACGGAGCGCAGACCACCCGGGAACCCGGAGTGGCGGTACGCCATCTTCTGGGTCTTCTTGTTGCCGGAGAGGTGAACCTTCTCGGCGTTGATGATGATGACGAAGTCGCCCATGTCCATGTGGGGGGCGTAGATCGCCTTGTGCTTGCCGCGGAGGAGGTTCGCAGCCGTGGTGGCCAGACGACCCAGGACGATGTCCTGCGCGTCAATGATGTGCCACTGGCGCGTCACATCGCCGGGCTTGGGGCTGTACGTACGCACGGTCGTAGCCTTCGCTTCTTCAGTGAGTGAGTCCTGACAAGGCCACCCGGACGATCACACCAGCCTTGGCGGCGCTGCGGGGACGCAACCCGAGTGCCTGCCGCTGGTCATCGGCCCGGTGGACCGGCGTAAGGGCCCCTCGCGTGAGAACGACCAAGCCAATACGCATAACAAACCAGAAGAATACCGTCGCTCCCCCGCACGGGTCAAAACAGCCCCGGAATCCCGGCCCTGTCGGGGTTCCGGGGCGCCTTCCCACCGCGTCGGCCGCCGCGCGCTACCGCGCCCGTTCCACCCTGCGCTCGTCCCACACCGGCTCCGCCGTCTCGCGTACGACGCCGTCCGAGCCGAACACCAGATAGCGGTCGAAGGACTTCGCGAACCACCGGTCGTGCGTGACGGCCATCACGGTCCCCTCGTACGCCTCCAGACCGTCCTGCAGCGCCTCCGCCGACTCCAGGTCCAGGTTGTCCGTCGGCTCGTCCAGCAGCAGCGCGGTCGTGCCGGCCAGCTCCAGGAGCAGGATCTGGAACCGCGCCTGCTGCCCGCCGGACAGCTTCTCGAAGGGCTGGTCGCCCTGCCGTTCCAGCTCGTAGCGGCGCAGTACGGACATGGCGCCGCCCCGGTCCTTGGCGTGCTCCGTCCACAGGATCTCGACCAGCGTCTTGCCCAGCAGCTCCGGATGGGCGTGGGTCTGCGCGAAGTGTCCGGGTGCGACGCGTGCACCGAGCTTCCACTCCCCCGTGTGCGCGACCTGCTCGCCCGCGAGGAGCCGCAGGAAGTGCGACTTCCCCGATCCGTTCGAGCCGAGGACGGCGACCCGTTCCCCGTAGAAGATCTCCAGGTCGAACGGCTTCATCAGCCCGGTCAGCTCAAGGTTCTTGCAGGTCACCGCCCGTACCCCGGTCCGGCCGCCGCGCAGCCGCATCTTGATGTCCTGCTCGCGCGGCGGCTCCGGCGGCGGGCCCGCGTCCTCGAACTTCTTGAAGCGGGTCTGCATCGCCCGGTAGCGGGACGCCATGTCGGGGCTGATCGCCGCCTGCTGCCGCAGCCGGTGGACCAGCGCCTTCAGCCGGGCGTGCTCCTCCTCCCAGCGCCGCAGCAGCTCCTCGAACCGGGCGAACCGGTCCTTGCGGGCCTGGTGGTACGTGTCGAAGCCGGCGCCGTGCACCCACACGTCGCTGCCGGCCGGGCTCGGCTCCACACTGACGATCTTCTCGGCGGCCCTGGACAGCAGCTCGCGGTCGTGGGAGACGAAGAGGACCGTCTTACGGGTCTCCTTGAGCTTCTCCTCCAGCCACCGCTTGCCGGGCACGTCGAGATAGTTGTCCGGCTCGTCGAGCAGCAGCACCTCGTCGGGACCGCGCAGCAGCGCCTCCAGCACCAGGCGCTTCTGCTCACCGCCGGACAGCGTGCGCACCTCGCGCCATTGCGCCTTCTCGTACGGGACGCCGAGCGCGGCCGTGGTGCACATGTCCCAGACGGTCTCGGCCTCGTACCCGCGGGCCTCCGCCCAGTCGCTCAGGGCCTGCGCGTACTTCATCTGCGCGGCCTCGTCGTCGACGGTGAGGATCAGCTCCTCGGCCCGGTCGACCGCCAGGGCCGCCTCCCGGATACGCGGCTGGGACACGGAGACGAGCAGGTCCCGGACCGTGCGCTCGTCGCGCACGGAGCCCACGAACTGCTGCATCACCCCGAGCCCGCCGCTCACCGAGACGGAACCGCCGTGCGGCTGGAGGTCCCCGGCGAGCAGCCTGAGCAGCGTCGTCTTTCCGGCGCCGTTGGCCCCCACGAGGGCGACCACGGCCCCGTCCGCCACCCGGAACGAAGCATCGCCGAGCAGCACCCGCCCGTCCGGTAGGTAGTACTCCAGGTGGCCCGCTTCAAGATGTCCCATGCACAGCATTGTCACGGCCCGCGAAGCCCTGGCCCAACCGGTTTACGTCTCCTCTAGGATTCGCCGCATGAGCTTTGGGCAAGGGGAGCCCTCCTGGGGGCCCGGGGGCACACAGACTCCGGACTGGGCAGCGCTGGCCGACGAGTCCGCCGCGCGCAACCGCCGCAAGAGGTGGCTGCTGATCGGCGGCGGCGTGCTCGCCACCGCGGCGATCGGCGCGATCGTGGCCACGGCGGTCATCTCGACCAACAAGAACAACAGCAACAACTCCGGCAAGAACGCGAGCGAGCTGCCCTCGCCGAGCGATCTGCCGAACGACACCGCCGAGCCCGAGCCGTCCTTCTCCTCGGTGGCCCCGCCGCCCCCGCCGGACCCGAAGGACTACATCTCCGACGCGAAGAAGGACCGGGCGCCGATCACCGTCGACGCGTTCTTCCCCGGCAAGAAGCTGACGATGGGCAACCGGGTCTACGTCAAGGGCGCGACCCAGCAGACGAAGAACTGCGCCGCGACCACGAAGGGCGCCCTCGGCTCGATCCTCGTGAACAACGGCTGCGACCAGGTCGTCCGGGCCACGTACAGCAAGGACGGCGTCGCCGTCACCGTCGGCCTCGCGGTCTTCCGGACGGAAGCACAGGCGAAGAAGGCGGCCCGGCAGGCGAGCGGCAGCATCGCCACGCTGAGCGGCGCGGGCGTGCTGGCCTTCTGCCCGCCCGGATCGGTCTGCCGCCGTACCGCCAACTCCTACGGCCGTTACGCCTACTTCGCCATCAGCGGGTACACCAACGGCAAGAACGTCACCACGGCCGACAAGAACGCCTACGCCACCGGTGACGACCTGACGAACTTCACGTTCCGTCAGATCCGCCACCGCGGCGAGCTCCAGGCCTCGGCCGCGGCCACCGCGCAGACCGGCTGACGGGTACCGGGGATCCGTGCGCCTTCCGTTCCTCCTCGCCCTTCCCCGCGTGCTGCGCCACAGCGCGGCCATCGGCGCCGATCTGCCGCCGGACGAAGCCGTGTCCGTCGACGCGCCGGACCCCGCGCTCCGGGCCGCCCTGGCCTCGGCCGCCGACGGCGACCACGGCCCCGCCCGGGAACTGCTCGCCGGGACCCGCGAGCACAGGCAGTGGGAGCTGAGGGACGGCTACGCGGCACGGCTCGCCGGGGCCGCCCTGCACAACCCCGGCTGGCTGGACGTCTGGCAGGCCGAACACCCCGAGGACCCGGACGCGGCCCTGGTCAGGGCGGATCTCGGCATCCACCAGGCGTGGGAAATGCGTTCCACGGAAAGCGCCGGGCAGGTCTCGCGCGACCGGTTCCGGGCCTTCTTCGCACTGCTGGATGACGCCGCACCGGTGATCGGCAGAGCGGCTGAACTCAACCCCGCCGACCCCGTGCCCTGGCGCATCGCCCTGACCCACGCGCTGGGCAGCCAGGCCCCCCGCGAAGTCTTCGACGGCTACTGGGCGCAGGCCCTGGCCCGCGACCCGCACCACTACGGATGCCACACCGCCGCCCTCACCTACCTCTGCGCGAAGTGGCACGGCTCGCACACGGAGATGTTCGACTTCGCCGAGCGCGCGGCCGACACGGCCCCGCCCGGCTCGAAGCTGCACGCGCTGCCCCTGTTCGCGGCGCTGGAGTACGTGGTTCGGTCCCCCGGCGCACCGCCCGGCCCCGACCCGTACGCGCCCCGCGTCGCAGCCGCGGTCACCCGCGCCCTGGACCTCTCGGAGGCGTACGGACCGGGCAGCCAGGAGGCGGCCGGCTTCCGCAACTGCCTGGCCCTGATGCTGCTGCGCACGGAGCGCTGGGACGAAGCGCTCGACGCCTTCCGCAGCATCGGCACCCACGCCACCGAATTCCCCTGGGCGTACTTCGGCGACGACCCGCGCCAGGAGTTCCTCGAAACCCGTTCCGGCACCCGTATCCAACTGGCGTCCCTGACACCCTTCTTCGGCCGCCCCCCGCAGCCCCGCACCGCGCCGGCCCCCGCCCCCGGCGCCCCCTGCGCGGTGGCGATAGCGGTGGCCCGCCCGGCGGAGGTGGCGCAGGCGGCGCTGATGTGCGGCGTCTCGCTCCGCACCGCCCCCGCGACCGACAGGCACACCTACGTCGAGGCCGTCGCCGGGGCACGCCCCGCCAAGCGCTCGATCCTGTCCACGGAGGACCCGCTGACCACGGCGGCCGACAACTTCACCACCGGCGAGAAGTGGCCCACGCTGGTCCTGCGCCGCACTCCCGAGCGCTGCGGGCTCACGCTGTTCCTCAAGGGCAGGCCGCTGGCCGCCCACGAGTGGAACGCCACGTCCCCGGCCCCCGACCACGCCGCGGTCACCGCCACGGCCGAGGCCCTGGCCCGCGCCTTCGCCCTCCCGGACCCCCGCCCGCTGACGCACATACTCCGCTCCACCGGCAACCCGCCCCGCCACCAGTCGGACCTCCTGGCGGCCCTGGCCCTGCCCCCGCTCCCACCGGGCTTCGGTGACCGCCCGGACGTCCTGGACACCCTGCCGGGCGCCCGGGTGCTCACCCGGCGGGGCCTGCTGGCCGGCATGCGTTCCACGATGACCACCCAGGACGGCGAGCACCCGGCGTCCCCGGACGCGTACGAGCCCCGCCGGCCGCGCTGGTGGCTGCTGCGCGTGCTGAGCCTGCTGCTGTTCACCGCGGCCGCCGTGCACGGCTGGGCGGCCCCCGACATCACTCCGTCCCTCGCGACGGCGCACACGCTCGCGGCCCTGTTCACGGCGGCCGGGCTGAGGCGCGCCTGGCGCCAACGGCGGGCACACACCGCCGCGGCGGCGGCCCGGGAGTAGACGCCTCAGCAGCAACCGCCCCCGGGGAGCGTGCGCACATTGCGCGCCTCCACGGCGCGGGCGGCCAGCAACTCGTCGGCCGGGTACGCCACTTCCTCCAGCGTCAGCCCGTGCGGACGCACCACGTGCACCCCGGGGTCCCGCACCCGGGCCGCCAGCACCTGGGCCGGCCACTCGGCCGGACGGCGCCCGTCCCCGACGAAGAGCGCCGCGCCGATCAGCGCGCGGACCATGTTGTGGCAGAACGCGTCCGCCTGCACGGTCGCCGTCAGGATCCCGGTCGCCCCGTCCCGTACCCAACTCAGCTTCTGCAGCGTACGGATGGTCGTCGCGCCCTCGCGCTTCTTGCAGTACGCGGCGAAGTCGTGCTCCCCGACCATCCGGGCCGCCGCCTCGTTCATGGCGGCCACGTCCAACGGCCGGTCGTGCCACAGCACATGACCGCGCAACAGCGGATCCACCCCGCCGGGACGATCGCAGACGCGGTAGGCGTACCGACGCCACAGCGCCGAGAACCGCGCGTTGAAACCGGCGGGCGCCGGCGCGATCCGCCAGATCCGTACATCGGGCGCCATCCGCCCGGCCATCCGCCGCAGCAGCTTGTCCGCGTGCTCGGCCCACACCTCGTCCGGCAGATCCACATGCGCGACCTGGCCCCGGGCGTGCACCCCGGCATCGGTCCGCCCGGCGACGGTCAGGTCGTACGTCCGCGAGGACCGCGTCACGGTCCGCAGCGCGTCCTCGATCTCCCCCTGGACGGTCCGCCTGGAGGTCTGCTTCGCCCAGCCCGAGAAGTCCTTGCCGTCGTACGCCAGGTCCAGCCGCACCCGTACGAAGCCGGGCTCCACTTCGTCACTCACCCAAGGGTCCTTTTCCGCAGCTACTCGCAGGTACATACGGAACGGGCCCGCACCGCCCCGAAGGGTGATGCGGGCCCGTCCAGTGGTCTCAGAACGCTCAGGCGTCCTTGGACTCGGCGTCGTCGGCCGGCTTGGCGTCCTCGACGGCCTCGGCCGGAGCCTCGTCCTTCTTGAGGGCGTCTTCCTTGACCGCACGCTTCGTGGCGGCCTCGGCCTCACCGGTGGCCTGCTGGGCCACGGTCAGCGCCTCGACCAGCTCGATGACCGCCATCGGGGCGTTGTCGCCACGACGGTTGCCGATCTTGGTGATGCGGGTGTAACCACCGGGGCGGTTCTCGTACCGCGGGGCGATCTCGGTGAAGAGCGTGTGCACGACGCCCTTGTCCGTGATCGACTGCAGCACCAGGCGACGGTTGTGGATGTCGCCCTTCTTCGCCTTGGTGATGAAACGCTCGGCGACCGGACGCAGGCGACGGGCCTTGGCCTCGGTCGTGGTGATGCGGCCGTGCTCGAACAGCGACTTCGCGAGGTTGTTGAGAAGAAGCTTCTCGTGCGCAGCGCTGCCGCCCAGACGGGCACCCTTGGCGGGCTGAGGCATGGTTTTTCTCCTTGTGTGCTGCACCGGCCGTATCAGGTACCGGTGTCAGTTCCCGCGCGGCGGACGCCACACGGAAGTCTCCGTCTGCCGCACGCACCCGACATCGGGCCTCAGCCCGAAAATCAAGCCCGTCCGGCGATCGAGGACAAAGCCTCACCCCGGTCCGGGGCGCCCAGGAAACCCGGGCACCCCGGCCGGAGGCGAATCAGTACTGCTCGGTCTCCACGAAACCGGCGTCCGCGTCGTCGTCGGCGCCAAAGGCGTCGGCGGCGGCGGTCGGGTCGAAGCCGGGAGGCGAGTCCTTCAGCGCGAGGCCCATACCGGCCAGCTTCGCCTTGACCTCGTCGATCGACTTCGCACCGAAGTTGCGGATGTCGAGCAGGTCGGCCTCGGAACGAGCCACGAGCTCACCCACGGAGTGGATGCCCTCGCGCTTGAGGCAGTTGTACGAACGGACCGTGAGCTCAAGCTCCTCGATCGGCAGTGCCAGATCGGCGGCGAGCGCGGCGTCCGTCGGGGACGGGCCCATGTCGATGCCCTCGGCGTCGATGTTGAGCTCGCGCGCCAGGCCGAACAGCTCGACCAGGGTCTTACCGGCCGAAGCCATGGCGTCACGGGGACGCATGGCCTGCTTGGTCTCGACGTCGACGATCAGCTTGTCGAAGTCGGTGCGCTGCTCGACACGGGTCGCCTCGACCTTGTACGTGACCTTGAGCACCGGCGAGTAGATGGAGTCGACCGGGATACGGCCGATCTCCTGGCCCACCTGCTTGTTCTGGACGGCGGAGACGTAGCCGCGACCGCGCTCGACGGTCAGCTCCATCTCCAGCTTGCCCTTGCCGTTGAGCGTGGCCAGGACCAGGTCCGGGTTGTGGACCTCGACACCGGCCGGCGGGGCGATGTCAGCAGCGGTGACCAGGCCGGGACCCTGCTTGCGCAGGTACATCACGACCGGCTCGTCGTGCTCCGAGGAGACGACCAGCTGCTTGATGTTGAGGATGAGGTCGGTGACGTCCTCCTTGACGCCCGGCACGGTGGTGAACTCGTGCAGGACACCGTCGATCCGGATGCTGGTGACAGCAGCGCCGGGGATCGAGGAGAGGAGCGTGCGGCGAAGAGAGTTGCCGAGGGTGTAGCCGAAGCCCGGCTCCAGCGGCTCGATGACGAACCGGGAGCGGAACTCGTCAACGACCTCTTCGGTCAGCGACGGACGCTGAGCGATAAGCATGTTGCGTTCCTTCAGTCGTGGGCGCCCACTATTTGACGCCCCCAGATACCGACAAGGGTACGGGCGGCACGACCCCGAAGAGCCGTACCGCCCGGACCCACGAGCTACTACTTGGAGTAGAGCTCGACGATCAACTGCTCCTGCACCTGGGTGTCGATCACCTGGCGCTCGGGCAGGGAGTGCACGAGGATCCGCATCGTCGACGGCACGGATTCGAGCCACGCCGGTACGGTGCGCTCGCCGGCCTCGGCCTGGGCCACCTGGAAGGGGGTCAGGGCCTTGGACTTCTGACGAACCTCGATGACGTCGTTCACGGCGACGCGGGCCGACGGAATGTCGGTCTTCGCGCCGTTCACGGCGATGTGTCCGTGACGCACCAGCTGACGGGCGTGGTCGCGGGACTTGGCGAAGCCTGCCCGGTAGACCACGTTGTCGAGGCGGGTCTCAAGGATGCGCAGAAGGTTCTCACCGGTCTTGCCGGTCTTCTGGTTCGCTTCCTTGTAGTAGTTCACGAACTGTCGTTCAAGAACACCGTAGATACGCGAGCACTTCTGCTTCTCACGAAGCTGAAGAAGGTACTCGCTCTCCTTGGTGCGCCCGCGTCCGTGCTCACCCGGGGGGTAAGGACGGATCTCGATCGGGCACTTCGCGCTCTCGCACTTGCTGCCCTTGAGGAACAGCTTCTGCTTCTCCCGACGGCAACGCTTGCAGTCGGCCCCGGTGTATCGCGCCATTTTCCAGTTGTCTCCGTTGCTTCAGACGGAATCAGACGCGGCGACGCTTGGGCGGCCGGCATCCGTTGTGCGGAGTGGGGGTGACGTCCTGGATCGAACCGACCTCCAGGCCGGTGGCCTGGAGCGAACGGATCGCGGTCTCGCGGCCGGAGCCCGGACCCTTGACGAAGACGTCAACCTTGCGCATGCCGTGCTCCTGCGCGCGGCGGGCGGCCGACTCGGCGGCCATCTGCGCGGCGAAGGGGGTGGACTTGCGCGAGCCCTTGAAGCCGACGTGGCCGGCGGAGGCCCAGGAGATCACGTTGCCCGAGGGGTCCGTGATCGAGACGATGGTGTTGTTGAACGTGCTCTTGATGTGCGCGTGGCCGTGAGCGACGTTCTTCTTTTCCTTGCGACGCACCTTCTTGGCTGCGCCCTGACGACCCTTGGGGGGCATGTCTTGACTCCAGATGGAGAGGGGAGGTGATCGGTCCTACAGCGAAGACCGCTGGTTGCTGCGGATGACCGGTGGCCCGGACGCCCGCAGTGCGTCCGCTGAGGACTACTTCTTGCCCGGCTTCTTCTTGCCGGCGATCGCGCGACGCGGGCCCTTGCGGGTACGAGCGTTCGTGCTGGTGCGCTGGCCGTGGACCGGCAGACCACGACGGTGGCGGATGCCCTGGTAGCAGCCGATCTCGATCTTGCGGCGGATGTCGCCCTGGATCTCGCGGCGAAGGTCACCCTCGGTGCGGAGGTTGGCGTCCACGTACTCGCGGATCTTGACCAGGTCCTCTTCGGCCAGGTCACGAACGCGGGTGTTCGGGTTCACGCCGGTGGTGGCGAGGATCTCCTTGGACCGGGTGCGCCCGATACCGAAGACGTAGGTGAGGGCAACCTCCACGCGCTTTTCGCGCGGGATGTCAACACCTGAAACGCGTGCCATTCAATGGCTCCAGTTGTTAATTCGGGGGTCTTCCGCAGTGCCGCTCCCGATCGCCGACCGCTCGTGACGAGAGGTGGTACGCCCGGGTCCCCGGCCCCCGCCGGAGGTGTCGTCAGCCGAAGCTTGGACGGACTCTGCGTATGTACGTTTTACGTGCGTCGCGCGAAGTACTGCGAGATGCAGGGGGTCGTGCGTCAGCCCTGGCGCTGCTTGTGGCGCAGGTTGTCGCAGATGACCATGACCCGACCGTGACGGCGGATCACCTTGCACTTGTCGCAGATCTTCTTGACGCTCGGCTTGACCTTCATGGGATGTCAGGTTCTCCGGGTCAGTGCCGTCACCACGCGGAAGCGGGGTGGAGGCAAGATCTACTTGTAGCGGTAGACGATCCGGCCACGCGTCAGGTCGTACGGGGAGAGCTCCACGACGACCCGGTCATCCGGAAGGATTCGGATGTAGTGCATCCGCATCTTGCCGCTGATGTGCGCGAGGACCTTGTGACCGTTCTGGAGTTCCACCTTGAACATGGCGTTCGGGAGGGACTCGATCACGGTGCCCTCAATTTCGATGGCACCTTGCTTCTTGGCCACGCTTCGCCTTTCGAATCGGCTACCTTGATCGACTTTCGGCATCGCATGCGGACACACTGATGCACGACAGCCGACGAGTCAGTCTACGTCAGCGGACCCCAAAAGACGAATCCGTCAAGTTTGCCCACCCGAGGAGATCCTTAGACCTCCACAAGCGGGCCAAATCCCCCATCGGGCTCCGCCCGGCGGTGCGCGCTCAGCCCAGCGGGTCGGGAGCCGCCTCGATGCCGTACTGCGCCAGCTTCTCCTTGCCGCAGTCGGGGGCGGTCAGGACCAGGGGGCCCTGCTCGGTGAGGGCGATCGAGTGCTCCCAGTGGGAGGACCAGGTGCCGTCCGTGGTGATGACGGTCCAGTCGTCCTGGAGCACCTCGGTCTGCGCCGTACCGAGCGAAACCATCGGCTCGATGGCCAGGCAGACGCCGGGGACGAGCTTGATGCCCTTGCCGCGCTTGCGGGCGACATAGTTCAGCAAGTGCGGGTCCATGTGCATCTCGGTGCCGATGCCGTGGCCGCCGTAGTCCTCGATGATCCCGTACTTACCGGTGGCGGGGCGGGGCTGGCGGCGGATGTAGGACTCGATCGCCTTCGAGATGTCGACCAGGCGGTTGTTCACCTTCATCGCGGCGATACCGGCCCACATGGACTCCTCGGTCACCCGGGAGAGCTCGACCAGCTCCGGAGCGTGACCGGTGCCGACGAAGGCCGTGTACGCGGCGTCGCCGTGCCAGCCGTCGACGATCGCGCCGGCGTCGATGGAGATGATGTCGCCGTCCTTGAGGACGGTCTTGTCGTCCGGGATGCCGTGGACGACGACCTCGTTGACCGAGGTGCAGATGGTCGCGGGGAACCCGCCGTACCCGAGGAAGTTCGACTTCGCACCGTGATCGGCGATCACCTTGCGGGCGACCTGGTCCAGGTCGAACGTGGTGGCGCCGGGCACCGCCGCCTCGCGGGTGGCCGCGTGAATGGCAGCGACCACCAGCCCCGCCTCACGCATCTTCGCGATCTGCTCGGGGGTCTTGATCTGCACCATTGCTCGGCGCCTCTCTGCATCGGACTGCATCGAACGGTGATGTCTGCGGCGTACTCACACAACGATACGGCGCAAGCAGTCGGCCGCGGCGCCCATGGACGCCGCGGCCGACTGCACAAGTACTGCGGGTGTTTCGCTCAGCCCTGGTCGGACTTGAGAGCCTCCATCGCCCGCTCGGTCACATCGTTGACCTTGCCGAGCGCGGAGATGGTGACCACCAGGTTCTGGGCCCGGTAGTAGTCGATGATCGGCTCGGTCTGCGTGTGGTAGACCTCCAGCCGCGTACGAACCGTGTCCTCGGTGTCGTCGTCGCGCTGGTACAGCTCGCCGCCGCAGACGTCGCAGACGCCCTCGGTCCTCGGCGGGTTGTACGTCACGTGGAAGACGTGCGAGCCGTCGTTCCGGCAGATCCGGCGGCCGGCGATGCGCTTGACCACCTCGTCCTCGGGGACTTCCAGGTCCAGGACCGCGTCGAGCTTGGTGCCCTCGTCCTTGAGCATGGCGTCAAGGGCCTCGGCCTGTCCCACGTTGCGCGGGAAGCCGTCCAGCAGGAAGCCGTTCTCGGCGTCCGGCTGGGACATGCGGTCCTTGGCCATCCCGATGGTGACCTCGTCCGGCACCAACTGACCCGCGTCCATGAAGGCGCGGGCCTGCTTGCCAAGGTCGGTGCCCTGGCTGATGTTGGCGCGGAAGAGATCGCCCGTGGAGATCTGCGGAATCGACAGGTTCTTGGCAAGGTACGCAGCCTGCGTTCCCTTGCCGGCACCGGGCGGCCCGACGAGGACGATTCGCATCAGCGGAGGAACCCTTCGTAATTGCGCTGCTGGAGCTGACTCTCGATCTGCTTCACGGTCTCCAGCCCCACACCCACGATAATCAGGATGCTCGTCCCGCCGAACGGGAAGTTGGCGTTCGCACCACCGAAGCCGGCCAACGCCATCGTCGGCACAAGAGCGATCAGACCCAAGTACAGCGAGCCCGGCCAAGTGATCCTGTTGAGCACGTAGCTCAGGTACTCGGCAGTAGGTCGACCAGCCCGGATACCCGGGATGAAGCCACCATACTTCTTCATGTTGTCGGCGACTTCCTCGGGGTTGAACGAAATCGCCACATAGAAGAAGGCGAAGAAGACGATCAACAGGAAGTACGCGGTGATGTAGTACGGGTGGTCGCCCTTGACGAAGTTGTCCTTGATCCAGGTCGCCCAGCCCGCGGTGGAGTTGGAGAACTGGACGATCAGGGCGGGGATGTAGAGCAGCGAAGAAGCGAAGATGACGGGAATCACACCCGCCTGATTGACCTTCAGCGGAATGTACGTCGACGTACCGCCGTACGACCTGCGGCCGATCATTCGCTTCGCGTACTGCACCGGAATGCGGCGCTGGGCCTGCTCGACGAAGACGACGAGGCCCACCATCACGAAGCCGATCAGGATGACGGTGCCGAATTCGATCCAGCCGTCGGCCAGCTTGCCGCTGGTCTTGATGGCCCACAGGGCGCCGGGGAAGCTGGCGGCGATCGAGATGAACATCAGGATCGACATGCCGTTGCCGATGCCGCGGTCGGTGATGAGCTCACCGAGCCACATGACGGCCGCGGTACCCGCGGTCATCGTGATGACCATCACGATGGTCGTGAAGATCGACTGGTTCGGAACGATCTGGTCGGCGACCGGGCAGCCGCTGAAGAGGGCGCCGCTGGTGGCGGTGGCCACCAGGCCGGTGCCCTGGAGGATGGCGAGCGCGACGGTCAGATAACGCGTGTACTGCGTGATCTTGGCCTGACCGGACTGCCCCTCCTTCTTGAGTGCCTCGAGTCGGGGGATGACCACGGTCAGCAGCTGAAGAATGATGCTGGCCGTGATGTACGGCATGATGCCGAGCGCGAAGATCGTGATCTGCAGCAGTGCACCACCGCTGAACATGTTCACCAGGCCGAAGAGGCTGTTGTTGCCCTTGCTGGCCTGATCAACACAGGTCTGGACGTTCTCGTAGCTCACTCCCGGTACCGGGATGTGTGCCCCGAGCCGGTAGAGCACGATGATGCCGAGCGTGAAGAGCAGCTTCTTGCGCAGGTCGGGCGTCTTGAACGCCCGGGCGAACGCGGTGAGCACGGTGCCTCCTGCGACCCCCGCGCAAAGCGTAGAGGTGACGGTCTTGAGGATCGACGAATACGTAAACAGTCAAAGTCCCCGGGCGGGCGCCCAGGGGTTACCACACAACGACGCACGCCACCTTACCGGCGACCATGCCCCCCTAGGAACGACCAACCGGGGATGCCCCATATGAGAGGCATCCCCGGTCGGATGTTCAGGCCATCGAGTTGTCTCAGACGAGCTCGGTGACGGTGCCGCCCGCGGCGGCAATCTTCTCCTTGGCGGAGCCGGAGACGGCGTCAACCGAAACCTGCAGTGCCACGGAGATCTCGCCCTGTCCGAGGACCTTGACGAGGTGGTTGTTGCGCACCGCACCCTTGGCGACCAGGTCGGCCACGGTGACCTCTCCACCCTCGGGGTAGAGCGTCGCGAGCTTGTCCAGGTTCACGACCTGGTACTCGGTGCGGAACGGGTTCTTGAAGCCCTTGAGCTTCGGGAGACGCATGTGGAGGGGCATCTGCCCACCCTCGAAGCGCTCCGGAACCTGGTAACGGGCCTTGGTGCCCTTGGTACCACGACCAGCGGTCTTACCCTTGGACGCCTCACCACGACCCACACGGGTCTTGGCGGTCTTGGCGCCCGGGGCGGGCCGGAGGTCATGGGCCTTCAGCGGCTTGTTCTCCGCCATGTCAGTCGACCTCCTCAACCGTCACGAGGTGGCGGACGGTGTGCACCATTCCGCGGAACTCGGGGCGGTCCTCCTTGACAACCACGTCGTGCAGGCGCTTGAGCCCGAGCGAACGAAGGGTGTCGCGGTGGTTCTGCTTGCTGCCGATGTACGACTTCGTCTGCGTGATCTTGAGGCGAGCCATTACGCACCCGCTCCCGCACGTGCACGAAGCAGAGCCGCGGGGGCGACGTCCTCGAGGGGCAGACCACGGCGAGCCGCGATCTCCTCGGGACGCTGCAGGCCCTTGAGGGCCGCCACAGTCGCGTGCACGATGTTGATCGCGTTGGACGAGCCAAGCGACTTCGACAGGATGTCGTGAACGCCGGCGCACTCCAGAACGGCGCGCACCGGGCCACCGGCGATAACACCGGTACCGGGGGAAGCCGGCTTCAGCAGCACGACACCCGCGGCCCGCTCGCCCGTGATCGGGTGAGGGATGGTGCCCTGGATGCGCGGAACCTTGAAGAAGCTCTTCTTGGCCTCTTCCACGCCCTTGGCGATGGCCGCGGGAACTTCCTTGGCCTTGCCGTAACCGACACCGACGGTGCCGTCACCATCGCCCACCACGACCAGCGCGGTGAAGCTGAAGCGACGACCACCCTTCACAACCTTGGCGACGCGGTTGATCGCGACAACGCGCTCAACGTACGCGGTCTTCTCGGCGGCAGCTGCGCCGCCGTCACGGCCCTTCCGGTCCCGCCGCTCGCCGCCACCGGCACCGCTTCCGCGGCGCTGGGGTCCAGCCATTGGATTTACCTCTCTCTGTTACGTCCGCTGTGCGTAGGAACCGGGGCTTAGAACTTCAGCCCGGCTTCACGGGCGGCGTCAGCCAGAGCGGCAATCCGCCCGGCGTACTGGTTACCACCGCGGTCAAACACGACGGCCTCGACGCCTGCGGCCTTGGCACGCTCAGCGACCAGGGCGCCGACCTGCTTGGCCTGGGTGCTCTTGTCGCCCTCGCCACCACGGATGGAGACGTCCAGGGTCGACGCCGACGCGAGCGTGTGGCCCGCGATGTCGTCGATGACCTGAGCCACCATGTGGCGGTTGGACCGCGTCACGACCAAGCGCGGACGCTCCGGCGAACCGGAGATGTGCTTGCGGACGCGGATGTGGCGACGCTTGAGGGCGGCACGCTTGTAGGCGTCGCCCTTGGCGATCTTCACGCCGTATGCCATGGCTACTTACCAGCCTTTCCGACCTTGCGGCGGATGACCTCGCCGGCGTACTTGACGCCCTTGGCCTTGTACGGGTCAGGCTTCCGCAGCTTGCGGATCTTGGCCGCGGTCTCGCCGACCTTCTGCTTGTCGATGCCCTCGACGGAGAACTTCGTGGGGGACTCCACCTTGAAGGTGATGCCCTCCGGGGCCTCGATCAGGATCGGGTGGCTGTAGCCCAGGGCGAACTCCAGGTTGGAGCCCTTCGCCTGGACGCGGTAACCGACACCACTGATCTCGAGCGCCTTGGTGTATCCCTGGGTCACACCGGTGATCATGTTCGCCACCAGCGTGCGGGACAGGCCGTGAAGGGCCTTGTTCTGACGCTCGTCGTTCGGGCGGGCGACGTTCAGAACGCCGTCCTCACCCTTGGTGACCTCGATCGGCGACGCGACGGTGTGCGAGAGGGTGCCCTTGGGCCCCTTCACCGCGACCGTGCGGCCATCGATGGTGACGTCCACACCGGCGGGAACCTGGATGGGGAGCTTGCCGATTCGCGACATGAGCTATTCCTCCGTTCCCGACTACCAGACGTAGGCGAGGACTTCCCCACCTACGCCCTTCTTGCTGGCCTGCTGGCCGGTCAGGAGACCGTGGGACGTGGAGATGATCGCCACGCCCAGGCCGCCGAGGACCTTCGGCAGGTTGGTGGACTTTGCGTATACACGCAGACCCGGCTTCGAGATTCGCTTGATGCCGGCGATCGAGCGCTCGCGGTTCGGGCCGAACTTCAGCTCGAGGATGAGGTTCTTACCAACCTCGGCGTCCTCGACCTTCCAGCCGGTGATGAAGCCCTCCTGCTGGAGGATCTCCGCGATGTGCGACTTGATCTTGCTGTGCGGCATCGCGACATCGTCGTGGTACGCCGAGTTCGCGTTACGCAGACGCGTGAGCATGTCTGCGATGGGATCAGTCATGGTCATGAGTTGGCCTTCGGCCTCTCTCGCCGGGGTTTCCTGTATGCGCCATCCCTCTCCCCACTCAGAGGCAGGACGGGTGCGGTGCGGGGACCTACGGCGTAGTAAGTCGGTCTTGGGCGACAGGCGCCCAACCCTTCAAGCCTACGGCATGAAAGGAGGGGCTCCTGCCGACCAGATGCTTACCGAGAGTCTCCGGGTAATCCCAACGCCCAAAGGGCGAAGGAGATTTACCAGGAGCTCTTGGTCACGCCCGGCAGCTCGCCACGGTGAGCCATCTCACGAAGGCACACGCGGCACAGGCCGAACTTGCGGTAGACGGAGTGGGGCCGGCCGCAGCGCTGGCAGCGGGTGTACCCGCGGACGCCGAACTTCGGCTTACGGGCGGCCTTAGCGATCAGGGACTTCTTCGCCACGGTCAGTTCTCCTTGAACGGGAAGCCGAGGTGACGAAGGAGGGCACGACCCTCGTCGTCATTGGTCGCCGTGGTGACCACGGTGATGTCCATGCCCCGGACCCGGTCGATCTTGTCCTGGTCGATCTCGTGGAACATGACCTGCTCCGTGAGACCGAAGGT
The DNA here is from genome assembly GCF_042882135.1 of Streptomyces sp. NPDC058240. Taxonomy (NCBI): domain Bacteria; kingdom Bacillati; phylum Actinomycetota; class Actinomycetes; order Kitasatosporales; family Streptomycetaceae; genus Streptomyces; species Streptomyces sp. NPDC058240. The sequence goes on along the minus strand of NZ_JBHVWT010000003.1, from coordinate 260,251 downwards.
GTAGTTGCCACGGCCGTCGAACTGCTTCGGCGACAGACCACGGAAGTCACGGATACGCGGCAGCGCGAGCGACAGCGTACGGTCCAGGAACTCCCACATCCGGTCACCACGGAGGGTGACGTGGCAGCCGATCGGCTGGCCCTCGCGCAGCTTGAACTGCGCGATGGACTTGCGGGCCTTGGTGACGGCCGGCTTCTGACCGGTGATCGTGGTGAGGTCGCGCACGGCGCCATCGATCAGCTTGGAGTCGCGGGCGGCGTCGCCCACACCCATGTTGACCACGATCTTGACCAGACCGGGGATCTGCATGACGTTCTCGAACGAGAACTCCTCACGCAGCTTGCCGGCGATTTCCTCGCGGTACTTCGTCTTCAGACGCGGAGTGGTGGTGGTAGCCATCAGATGTCCTCACCCGTCCGCTTGGCAACGCGGATCTTGTTGCCTTCGTCGTCGAAGCGGTAACCGACGCGCGTGACGACCTTGTTGCCGTCCTTCTCCACGACGAGCTGAACGTTGCTCACGTGGATGGGGGCCTCGGTCGTGACGATGCCACCGGTCTGCGAACCGCGAGCGGTCTGACCGGCCTTGGTGTGCTTCTTGACCCGGTTGACACCCTCGACGAGGACGCGGTCCTGAGCGGGGTAGGCCACGATGACCTTGCCCTGCTTGCCCTTGTCCTTACCGGTGATGACCTGAACCAGGTCGCCCTTCTTGATCTTCATGCTTACAGCACCTCCGGCGCGAGCGAGATGATCTTCATGAACTTCTTCTCGCGCAGTTCCCGGCCCACCGGGCCGAAGATGCGGGTGCCGCGGGGGTCACCGTCGTTCTTCAGAATGACGGCGGCGTTCTCGTCGAAGCGGATGTACGAGCCATCCTGACGGCGACGCTCCTTGACGGTGCGAACGATGACGGCCTTGACGACGTCACCCTTCTTCACGTTGCCACCGGGGATCGCGTCCTTGACGGTGGCGACGATGACGTCACCGATGCCCGCGTAGCGGCGACCCGAACCACCGAGAACACGGATGGTGAGGATTTCCTTCGCACCCGTGTTGTCGGCGACGCGAAGTCGCGACTCCTGCTGGATCACGTCTATCTCCTGATCGTCTGCCGGTTCCCGGCGGGGGCCACTCCGTCACCGGAGCGGGCCCCCACCGAGCCTGGCGGAACTTGCCTGAGGGGAATGCCCCTCAGGAATTACTTGGCCTTCTCGAGGATCTCGACGACGCGCCACCGCTTCGTGGCGGACAGCGGCCGGGTCTCCATCAGGAGGACGCGGTCGCCGACGCCGGCGGCGTTCTGCTCGTCGTGCGCCTTGAGCTTGTTCGTACGGCGGATGACCTTGCCGTACAGCGCGTGCTTGACACGGTCCTCGACAGCGACGACGACGGTCTTGTCCATCTTGTCGCTGACGACCAGACCCTCACGGGTCTTGCGGAAACCGCGGTCGGTGTTCGTCTCAGTCACAGTCTTCTCGCTCATCAGGCGCTCTCCACCGTCTCGATGCCCAGCTCGCGCTCGCGCATCAGGGTGTAGATCCGGGCGATGTCCTTACGGACGGACTTGAGCCGACCGTGGTTCTCGAGCTGCCCGGTCGCCGCCTGGAAGCGGAGGTTGAACAGCTCTTCCTTGGCCTCGCGGAGCTTGTTGAGGAGCTCCTCGCCGCCCAGTTCGCGCAGCTCGGACGCCTTGGTACCGGCCGACATCACGACTCACCTGCCTCGCGCCGAACGATCCGGCACTTCATCGGAAGCTTGTGAGCAGCGCGGGTAAGCGCCTCACGAGCAATCTTCTCGTTCGGGTAGGACAGCTCGAACATCACCCGACCCGGCTTGACGTTCGCGATCCACCACTCGGGAGAACCCTTACCGGAACCCATGCGGGTCTCGGCCGGCTTCTTCGTCAGGGGACGGTCCGGGTAGATGTTGATCCAGACCTTGCCGCCACGCTTGATGTGGCGGGTCATCGCGATACGAGCTGCCTCGATCTGGCGGTTCGTCACGTACGCCGGGGTCAGCGCCTGGATGCCGTACTCGCCGAACGCAACCTGCGTACCACCCTTGGACATACCGCTGCGCTTCGGGTGGTGCTGCTTGCGGTGCTTGACCCTACGGGGGATCAGCATTTCGGTCAGGCCTCCGTTCCGGTGCTCTCGGCAGCCGGAGCGGCAGCGGCGGGAGCCTCGGCCTTGGGGGCCTCGGCAGCCGGGGCCGACTGCTGCTGCGGCTTGCGACCGCGACCGCCACGCTCGCCACCGCGGCCACCACGGCCGGCCGGGCGGTCGGTGCCGCCACGGGCCGGGCGGTTGCCGGCGCGGGCAGCGGCGTTCTCGGCGCGGACCTCGGCGATGTTCTTGACGTCGCCCTTGTAGATCCAGACCTTCACGCCAATGCGGCCGAAGGTCGTCTTGGCCTCGAAGAAGCCGTAGTCGACGTTCGCGCGGAGCGTGTGCAGGGGCACGCGGCCCTCGCGGTAGAACTCCGAGCGGGACATCTCGGCGCCGCCGAGGCGGCCACCGCACTGGATCTTGATGCCCTTGGCGCCGGCCTTCATCGTGCTCTGCATGCTCTTGCGCATGGCACGACGGAAGGAGACGCGGGAGGAGAGCTGCTCGGCGACGGCCTGGGCCACCAGCTGAGCGTCCACCTCGGGGTTCTTGACCTCGAGGATGTTCAGCTGGACCTGCTTGCCGGTCAGCTTCTCCAGCTCGCCACGGATGCGGTCGGCCTCGGCGCCACGGCGGCCGATGACGATGCCCGGGCGGGCGGTGTGGATGTCAACGCGGACGCGGTCGCGGGTGCGCTCGATCTCGACCTTCGAGATGCCGGCCCGCTCCATGCCCTTCGTCATCATGCGACGAATGGCGACGTCTTCCTTGACGTAGTCCTTGTACAGCTTGTCGGCGTACCAACGGGACTTGAAGTCCGTGGTAATGCCGAGCCGGAACCCATGCGGGTTAACCTTCTGGCCCATTACCGGGTTCCTTCCTTGCTGCTGACGACCACGGTGATGTGGCTGGTCCGCTTACGGATCCGGTAGGCACGGCCCTGAGCACGCGGACGGAACCGCTTCAGGGTCGGACCCTCGTCCACAAACGCCTCGCTGATGACCAGCGAAGAGGCGTCGGGGTGGTCGTAGTTGTGTGCAGCGTTGGCAATGGCGCTGTCCAGCACCTTGCCAACCGGCACGCTCGCGGCCTGCGGGGCGAAACGCAGGACCGCCTGAGCCTCCGTGGCATCCATGCCACGGATGAGGTCCACCACTCGGCGGGCCTTCATGGGCGTGACGCGGATGTACCGCGCCTGGGCCCTGGCTTCCATGGTTGTCCCTTCGGTGTGAGTCATAGTCGTTTCCACCCCGCGCTAGCGGCGCTTCGACTTCCGGTCGTCCTTGACGTGGCCGCGGAAGGTGCGAGTCGGCGAGAACTCGCCGAGCTTGTGGCCGACCATCGACTCGGTGACGAACACCGGGACGTGGATCTTGCCGTTGTGCACCGCGATGGTGTGACCCAGCATGGCCGGGATGATCATCGAGCGACGGGACCAGGTCTTGATGACGTTCTTGGTGCCTGCCTCGTTCTGTACGTCCACCTTCTTGATGAGGTGGCCGTCGACGAAGGGCCCCTTCTTGAGACTGCGCGGCATCTAAACCCGCTCCTAGCGCTTCTTGTTCGTCTTGCGGCGGCGGACGATGTACTTGCTCGATGCCTTCTTCGGCGAGCGAGTACGACCCTCCTTCTGACCCCACGGCGAGACCGGGTGGCGACCACCGGAGGTCTTGCCTTCACCACCACCGTGCGGGTGGTCAACCGGGTTCATCGCGACACCGCGGACGGTCGGGCGAACGCCCTTCCAGCGCATGCGGCCGGCCTTGCCCCAGTTGATGTTCGACTGCTCGGCGTTGCCGACCTCACCGATGGTGGCGCGGCAGCGGGCGTCGACCAGGCGGATCTCACCCGACGGCATACGAAGGTGGGCCATGGTGCCCTCCTTCGCCAGCAGCTGCACGGAGGCACCCGCGGAACGGGCGAACTTCGCGCCGCCGCCGGGCCGCAGCTCGATGGCGTGGATGGTCGTACCGACCGGGATGTTGCGCAGCGCCAGGTTGTTGCCGGGCTTGATGTCGGCGGCCGGGCCGTTCTCGACACGGTCGCCCTGCGTCAGGCCACGCGGCGCGATGATGTAGCGCTTCTCGCCGTCCGCGTAGTGCAGGAGTGCGATGCGCGCGGTGCGGTTGGGGTCGTACTCGATGTGCGCGACCTTGGCCGGCACGCCGTCCTTGTCGTGACGACGGAAGTCGATCACTCGGTAGGCGCGCTTGTGTCCACCACCCTGGTGGCGAACGGTGATCCGACCGGCGTTGTTACGGCCGCCCTTGCTGTGCAGGGGGCGAACCAGCGACTTCTCCGGCGTGGACCGCGTGATCTCGACAAAGTCGGCGACGCTGGAGCCACGACGGCCCGGGGTCGTCGGCTTGTACTTGCGGATACCCATTTCTCAGTCCTCGTCCGATTCCGGACGACTCGACCTCCGTCAGGAGGTCGGGCCGCCGAAGATGTCGATACGGTCGCCCTCGGCGAGGGTCACGATGGCGCGCTTGGTGTCAGCGCGCTTGCCGAAACCGGTCTTGGTGCGCTTGCGCTTACCCTGCCGGTTGATCGTGTTGACCCCGGTGACCTTGACCGAGAAGACCGCTTCCACGGCCTGCTTGATCTGGGTCTTGTTGGAGCCGGGCGCGACGATGAACGTGTACTTGTTCTCGTCGAGCAGCGCGTAGCTCTTCTCGGAAACGACCGGCTTGACGAGAACGTCGCGCGGGTCCGAGTAGGTCTTGCTGGTAACGGTCGCCTCGCTCATCAGGCGTCGCTCCCTTCGGTCTCAGCGGTCTGGGGGCCAGACACGAAGGACTCGAGGGCGGCCTGGGTGAAGACCACGTCGTCAGAGACGATCACGTCGTACGTGTTCAGCTGGCCCGGCTCCAGGATGTGCACCTGGGGCAGGTTGCGGGCGGACAGCCACGCGGCCTCGTCGGCACGGTCGACGACCAGGAGCAGGTTCTTGCGCTCCGAGATCTTGCCGAACAGCGTCTTGGCGGCCTTCGTGGAGACTGCACCGTCGACCACGCCGGTGACGACGTGGATGCGGGAGTGGCGTGCCCGGTCGGAGAGGGCACCACGCAGGGCGGCGGCCTTCATCTTCTTCGGGGTCCGCTGCGAGTAGTCACGCGGCTGCGGGCCGTGGACGACGCCACCGCCGACGAACTGCGGCGCACGGGTCGAACCCTGGCGCGCGCGGCCGGTGCCCTTCTGGCGGTACGGCTTGCGGCCACCACCACGGACTTCGCCGCGGGTCTTGGTCTTGTGCGTGCCCTGACGGGCAGCTGCCAGCTGTGCGACAACGACCTGGTGGATCAGCGGAACGCTGGTCTTCGCGTCGAAGATCTCCGCGGGGAGCTCGACGGTACCGGCCTTGTCGCCTGCCGGCGAAAGGATGTCAATGGTGCTCATTACCTCAAGCCCCCTTGGCCGCGGTACGGACCAGGACGAGGCCGCCGTTCGGACCGGGGACTGCGCCCTTGATGAGGAGCAGACCCTTCTCCGCGTCAACCGCGTGGATGGTCAGGTTCTGGGTGGTGACACGCTCGTTGCCCATGCGACCCGCCATGCGCATGCCCTTGAAGACACGGCCGGGGGTGGCACAGCCACCGATGGAGCCAGGCATACGGTGCACACGGTGGGCACCGTGGGACGCCTTGCCACCCTTGAAGTTGTGACGCTTCATCACACCGGCGAAGCCCTTGCCCTTGCTCTTGCCCGTGACGTCGACCTTGACGCCGGACTCGAACACCTCGGCAGTGACTTCCTGGCCCAGCGTGTACTCGCTGGCGTCAGGGGTGCGGAGCTCCACCAGGTGGCGGCGCGGGGTCACGTCGGCCTTGGCGAAGTGGCCCTTGAGGGGCTTGTTCACCTTGCGGGGGTCGATCTCGCCGAAGGCGATCTGGACTGCCTCGTAGCCGTCGTTGTCGTTCGTGCGGACCTGGGTGACGACGCAGGGCCCGGCCTTGACGACGGTCACCGGGACGACCCGGTTGTTCTCGTCCCAGACCTGGGTCATGCCGAGCTTCTCGCCCAGGACGCCCTTAATGTTCTTAGCCATCTCGCGCGTCACCTCAGAGCTTGATCTCGATGTCGACGCCGGCCGGCAGGTCGAGACGCATCAGCGAGTCAACCGTCTTCGGCGTGGGGTCGAGGATGTCGATGAGGCGCTTGTGCGTGCGCATCTCGAAGTGCTCGCGCGAGTCCTTGTACTTGTGCGGCGACTTGATGACGCAGTACACGTTCTTCTCAGTGGGCAGCGGCACCGGGCCTGCGACCGACGCACCAGTGCGGGTCACCGTCTCGACGATCTTCTTCGCCGAGGAGTCGATGACCTCGTGGTCGTAGGCCTTGAGCCGGATGCGGATCTTCTGTCCCGCCATGGCTACTAGTAGTCCTGTCTCTCGTAACGCTCTGGAACCCGGGGGCTCTCATGACTCCACCTCCGACCCACGCGGTCGGGCGTGTCGCATCCCCTCTACGCAGATCTCCCGAAGGATTTCCCAACCAAGGGGGTGCGGGCCCGAGGACCGCAGGACCGGGGGCGAAACACCCACCGGGCGCCTGGCCGGTGCCACACTGACGCTTCCCGGAAGATTCCCGTACGTCCGACCCGCGAGGGATCGACGAGTACTGTGGGACTCGCTTCCGGTCCTCCCGGCGGGAGGCGCGCAGCATTGGCACTCAACCGAGCAACCTGGTCAGTGTGCCATACGGGGTGTGAGCCTGGCCAATCGGGCGGAGAATCTTACCCCCCGTGCTCGCTCGGTCAAACGCGGGCGCGCAGCGGGAGCCGTGCCGGGCGCCGCTCATCGTAATCGGGTCGAACGGTCTGTACCCCCGCGCCTAAGGTGATCGGCCGGGCAAACCGTCGTCACCGGGGGCATCGATCATGCGTACGCACTATCCGCGCACCGCGCATCTGCCCTGGTCCCCCGGAGCCGCCTCGGACGACGTACGGATCGCGGACCTCTCCGCGTTGACCGGCCGCGAGGTCGTCGTCACCGAGAAGCTGGACGGCGAGAACACCACGCTCTACGCCGACGGGCTCCACGCCCGCTCCCTCGACTCCGCGCACCACCCGTCGCGGGGCTGGGTGAAGGCGCTCCAGGGGCGGGTCGGGGCGCGTATCCCCGACGGGTGGCGGGTCTGCGGCGAGAACATGTTCGCGCGCCACTCGATCCCGTACGACGGCCTGGAGAGCTTCTTCTACGGCTTCTCCGTCTGGGACGGGGAGCGCTGCCTGGACTGGGACCGGACCGTGGCGTTCCTGCGGGAACTGGGGATACCGGTGCCGCCCGTGCTGTGGCGCGGGGTCCTCGACGCCCGCGCCGAGAAGGCGCTGCGGGCGCTGAAGCCGGACACCGGGCGGCAGGAGGGGTACGTCGTACGGCCCGTGGACGGCTTCGGCGCACCGGACTTCGGGCGCCTGGTGGCCAAGTGGGTGCGGCCCGGCCACGTACAGACCGATACGCACTGGATGCACGCCGCCGTCGTGGAGAACGGGCTCGGCCCGGCCGCCGCCCTGTGGGCCGTACGGTCCGGAGCACCGGTCGACGCGGCGGCCCTGGCCACCGCCACGGGCACGGACGCGGGGGACGCCGGGGCCGCCCGCGCGATGGGCGACGCCCTCGACGCACTGGGCCGGACGGGCGAGGACCGGCTGACCGGGGTGCTCGCCGCGCTGCTGCACCGTTCCCGCCGCACCGGACTCGTGCCCGCGCTGGTACCGGCGCTGGGGATGCCGCTCGCCCGCCGCGTCGCGGACCTCGTCGGACTGCACCCCGCGCTGCACCGCCCGTACCCGGACGAGGAGCGCCGCACCGGGCTGGTCCGGATGTCGTTCGCCGCCGATCTGCCACTGCTGCACGCGCTGTCCGCCACGGTGGCGGACACCACCGGGGCGCGCGAGCAGGTGGAGTGGTCGGCGCTGCACGCGGAGGGCCTGGCGGAACCGGCCGGGCTGCGGGAGGCCTTCGCGGGGCTGGACCCGGAGAGCGCCGACCGCTGCTGGGCGCAGGCCCGTGAGGCGTATGCCCTGGGCCGGGTCACCACCGCCGAGGAGGCGGTCGCCGCGACCTGGCGCTGGCGGGCCGGGGACTTCCCGCGCCTGGTCCATCTGGTCGGCCCGTCCGGCAGCGGCAAGAGCACCTTCGGGCGTGCGCTGCCCGGCGTCGACACCTACCTCTCGCTCGACGATCTGCGCCTGGCCCGGGGTTCGCGCGCCGATCAGAAGGCCAACGGGGACGTGCTGCGCGAGGGGCTCGACCGGCTGGACGCGGCGCTCACGGCGGGCTCCACGGTCGTCTGGGACGCCACCTCGCTCAACGCGCACCAGCGCTCCCTGGTGCACGCGGTCGCCCGGCGCAGGGACGCGCTGCTCACCCACGCCGTGGCCCTGGTCGGCGAGGCGGAGCTGATCCGCCGCAACGGACGTCGCAGCCACCCCGTGCCGGCCGAGGTACTGACCTCGCAGCTGCACAGATTCGTGCCCCCGTACCCCGGCCAGGCGCACCGCACCTGGTACATCGGCGCGAGCGGAACCGTGGAGGACAGGGCGTAGGGCCTTCCGTCTGGATCAGGCCGGATCAGGGAGCGGGATCCGGTGCCGTGAATCGCAAGGCGGAGGAGGGAGTCGATGGGGTCTCCCCTGCTCGAGCGGAGTCGAGAGCTTGGGGAAGGAGCCATGGCGAGTGACGACAACGCCGCGAGGCGCGGCACCGGGGCACGCGAGCCCGGCATGATCCAGACGGAAGGCCCTGAATGCGTACCAGCGAGGAGATCTACCACCGGGTCCGCTGGGACGCCCGGTTCGATCCGGCGCGCTTCGTACTGGGCGTGGCGCAGCGCGGGACCGTGCCCAAGCGGGTGCCGCTGCCCCGCTTCACGCCCGGCGGGGACATCCCCTGGCACCGGGTGCTGTTCTTCGAGGCGGACGGTGAGCTGGTGTGGGACCGGTCCTCGGGCGTGGACCGGATCGACGCGACGGACGCCGGGCGGGTGCGCGCCCCGCGCCGGCTGCCGTCCCCGTACTTCGTCTCCCGCACGCCGCACGCGTTCTCGGTGCCCGATGCCGCCTGGACGCCCGTGCCCGAGGACGCACCGGCTCCCGCCCCGGCCTCCGGCCCCCTGACACTGCTGACCTGGAACACCCTCTGGGACCGCTACGACAGCGACCGCATCGACACCGCCCGGCGCCGGCCGCTCCTGCTCGACGCCCTGCGCGCCGCGAACGCCGATGTCATCGCGCTCCAGGAGGCCGAACCCGCCCTGCTCGCCCTGCTGTTGGCGGCGCCCTGGGTCCGCGGGGGCTACACGCTCTGGGCCGACCCGGCCGGCCGGGATGTCGTCGACTGCGGTCTGCTGCTGCTCAGCAGGGTCCCGGTGCGCGAGGCGGGTCTGCACGCTCTCGGCCCTCATAAGGCGGTCGCGGCCGTCGTCGTGGAGACCGCGGAAGGACCGGTCACGGTCGCCGTCACCCATCTCAGCAGCGACCACTCGGCGAACGGCGCCGGTCGGCGCGATGCCGAACTGGCCGATCTGGCAACGGGGTTGTCGGCGATCGAGGGCGATGTGACGCTGCTCGGCGACTTCAACGACGGCGGGGACACCCCTCAGGACCGGCTGGGGATGACGGACGCCTGGAGCCGGGTGCACGGCGCGGACGACCGCACGCCCACCTTCGACCCGTCGGTCAACCCGCTGGCCGCCGTCTCCTCCCTGACCGGGCGGGTGTCCCGGCTGGACCGGGTGCTGGTCCGCTCGGAGCGGCTTCGGCCCGCCTCGGCGGTGCTGCTGGGCGACGTGCCGACGCCGGACGGGCTGTACGTCTCGGACCACTTCGGGGTGCGGGTGGAGCTGGCCGCCGACGCTGCGGAGGTGGGGGCGGCGCAGGAGGCGGAGCAGGACGCGGCGGAGGAGGCGTTCGCGGCCGATGCCGTGCGCCGGGTGGCCGCCGCGCTGCCCGGAGGGCGTGTCCATCCGGCCGGCTCGCGGCGGATGGGCTGTGCGCTGCCCGGCGCGGACGTGGACCTGGTCGCGGCGCTGCCCGGTGCCGTGGATCCGCCGGGGGTACGGGTGCGGCTGGCCGCGGCCCTGCCGGACGCCGTCGGCCTGCGCGAGGTGACCGGTGCCCGCGTACCGGGGCTGCGCTTCTCGCTCGGCGGGCTCGGGGTGGACCTGGTGACCGTGGCGACGGGCGCCCTCCCCCCGGCCGAGGCGGTGGCCCGGCGCGCCGAGCTGGGCGAGGCGGCGGCCACGGCGCTCAGCGCGGTGAGCGACGCGGATGCCGTGCTCGCGGCGGCGGACCCGCACCGGGCGGCGTTCACCCGGCTCGCCCGCACGGTGAAGGCATGGGCGCGGGCCCGCGGCCTGGACTCCGCCCCGTGCGGCGGGCTGCCCGGCCTCGCCTGGTCCGTGCTCGCGGCCCGTACCGCCCACGAGTCGGGCGACCTGCCACCGCTCCCCGTGCTCAGGCAGTTCTTCGCGACCTGGGCCACCTGGGACTGGGACCGCCCGGTCGGCCCCGGCGGGACCAGTGGACTCCCCCTCACCGTGCTGACCCCGACCGACCCGGTCCGCTCCTGCACCACGCAGGTCTCCCCCGCCGGCCGCGCACTCGTCGCCGAGGAGCTCTTCCGCGCCTGGGAGATCCTGGAATCCGCCGACGACTCCGGCCCCGTACCGCACGCCCTGCTCTGCGCCCCGCCGCCGCTGCACGCGCAGCACACGGCCTGGGCCCTCGCCTCCGTACGGCCCGGCCCCGACGAGGGGCGGCTGCGCGGCCGCCTGCTCGCCCTGGCCGCCGCCCTCGCGGAGGCGGGCGCCCCGGACTCCCGTATCTGGCCGCGCCCGCTCACTGCCGACGATCTGGCGGGATACGCGATCGGCCTGGGCGCTACGCCACCCGACGGGCACCGGCTGGCGGAGATCGGGGCGGAGATCCTGCGCGGCATCCCGGACGCCTCGCTGGCCCGGGTGGAACCGTCCGCTCTCCGGTCGGCCGGAGACCCGGCATTCGCCCTCTGACGGATTGGTCGGCGTCCCTTCCCGTACCGACCCCTCCGCCCCAGGGCGGAGGACGGCATCCAGGACAGGATCTTCCGACAGCAGCGCGCCCCCGGTCCGGCATCAACCGGGCTCGGAGGCGCGAGTGCGTGTGGGATCAGTGCCCGGCGGCGTACGAGACGAAGCCCGCCCACGCACCTGAGGCGAAAGCGAGCCGGGCCCCCTGCGCGTTCTTGGAGTCGCGCACGAGCACCGCGCCCGGGGTGGACGCGACCTCGACGCAGTCACCTTCGTTGCCGTTGCTGCTGTAGCTGCTCTTGAACCAAGCCAGCTCAGAAACGTCCTGCGTGGAAGTCCTGCGGATCATGTCTCTCCCAGCACTTGCTCGATGAGGGCCAGAGTCTCCCGGGGCGTGAGAGCCTCGGCCCGGATGATGCCATACCGCAGTTCAAGGATACGGAGTTGCTTCGCGTCGGTCACCCGGCGCCCATTGAACGCCCCGTGCGAACGCCCCACCGCCGAACCGTCCTTGAACTTCAGCACTTCGATGTCCCCGTCCATGCCGGGATGCGCCTCGCGGCACGTAGGCATCACCTGGAGGGTGACATTGCGCAACTGTCCGATCTCCAGCAGACGTTCGAGTTGTCGCCGCCACTCCATTGTGCCTCCGATGGGCCGCCTGAGTGCCGACTCTTCTTGGACGAAACTGAGAGCAGGTCCGGGCGACCGCTCGAAGATCGACTGCCGCGCCATGCGCGCGGCTACCATCCGTTCCACCTCGTCCTGCGAGTACGAGGGCTGCCGAGCCTCGAACAGCGCCCGCGCGTGGCCCGGAGTCTGCAACAGCCCATGCAGGCCGTGCGCCACGTAGGCCGCAATCTCGACCGACTTCGCTTCCATGCCCGCCAGATCCCGTACCTTCTTCGGGTACCGGACCTCCGCCACGTCCTGCTTCATCGCCGCGAGCTTCCCGCCCGCCCCGAGCACCCGGTCCGCCCTGTCCAGGAACTCCGGCCGGGGGATTCGACGGCCGCCCTCCACCTTGTAGACCAGGTCCTCCCCGTACCCGATCGCGGACCCGAACTCGCCGGCCCGCAGCCCCGCCGCCTCCCGCCACGCCTTGATCTGGCGGCCCACCGCCGCGACCACCGCCACCCCCGACTCGTCATCGGGATCGACGTCCCAGCCCGGCTCGTCCGCCCCGGCGTCGCCGCGCTCCGTACCGGTCTCATCCACGCTCATCCGTGCCCCACTTCCGACGCGCTTGCCGTTCTTGGCCCAACCCCTGGTGTCCCCAGCACGTCACCCCGGACAGCCGGGACAGCACGGGACAATCGCCGTACGTAAGGGGCTCGTTACTGTTCACGGTACGCAGGCACGGCCACGCTGAGTGACGTGAACCAACACATCACCCGAACCGAACATTCCGCTCCCGTCCGGCAGTTCACCGTGTTGCTCTCCCCCACCCGCCGAGGCGCGCGGCTCGCCCGTCTCCTCGCCACGGCGCATCTGGGCAACTGGGGGATCGTCTGCGAACCGGCCGCGCACATCGTCGCCGAGCTGGCCACCAACGCCGCCGCCCACGGCCGCGTACCCGGACGGGACTTCCAACTCGGCCTCACCGCCCACCGCGACGAGCTCCTGCGGATCGAGGTGACCGACACCCGGGGCGAGCAGCTGCCTCCCACGCCCGGTACCACGTCCGCCCCCGCCGACGACTCGGAATCCGGGCGCGGTCTGCTGATCGTCGAGGCACTCGCCGACCGCTGGGGCATCATCATCGGGCCCGTCCCGCGCAAGACGATCTGGGCCGAACTCGACCTCGTACCGCGACCGCTCCACCGGGTCGCGGAAACCCACGACCCGGTGAGCCACGTCCCCGCGTTCCACGACGCATAAAGCTTTAAAGAACCTGGGGAAATTACCCTCCCCACCCAAACCCGACCCCACCCCGCTCCCGTCACTCACTCGGGTGACATGGGACAACTGGGCTGGATTTCATACAGGTTGCCTGGCATATGCTCGCCGCGACAACTCCAGACATGCGACGGCCCCCGACCGAGATTCGCACTCTCAACCGGGGGCCTGACCACCGAGGAAGAAGAAGCTTCCCGATGGATACCCCGCAGATTACCGCGCCCCCGTGCGCCCCGTCCCCCGTACCCGGAGACGCCACGCCGTCATCCGGTGTCATCCACATCAACTTCCGGCATGCCGCAGGCTTCACCGTCATCGGCAACCACCTCGCCCAGCACCGCGGGCTCTCCCTCGCGGCGATCGGGCTGGCCGCCCACATCCAGTCGCTGCCCGCCGGAGCCAGGATCGGCATCAAGCGCCTCGCCGAACGCTTCCCCGAGAGCGAGACCCGCATCGCCGCCGCCCTGCGCGAGCTGGAAGCCCACGGCTACCTCCACCGCAGCCGCGTACGCCTCGCGGACGGCCGCATCATCACCCGCACCATCTCGTACAACCAGCCCGGCACCGACGCATCCACCGCCGCAGCGCCGCAGCCACGGACCAGGCGCAGCAAACCGGCAGCCCCGCTGCCCACACCACAGCCACCACCACGCGAGACCGCCCCCGAACCGCGCCCCACCCCGGCCCTCACACCGCAACCACTGCCACTGCCCCTGCCAGCCCCCGTCCTCGTCCCGGCCCCCACCGCGCGCACAACGCCGCCTCCGCCGCTCCCCCAGCCGCTGGAGCTCACGCCGGAGCTCCAGCGCGTGGCCACCACACTCCTCGCCGACCTGCGCCGCCACGCACCTCAACTCATCCTCTCCGAGCACGACATCCACGCCCTCGCCCCCGGCGTCGCCACCTGGCTCGAACGCGACGCCCACCCCGACACCATCCGCCACGCCCTCACCACCGACCTCCCAAACCCCCTGAAACACCCCGCCAAACTCCTGCGCCACCGGATCACCACGCTTCTGCCACCACCGCTACCGGGAGCCCAGGACGTCGCACGCGCACGCCCCGGCGTCATCGTCGTCCCACTCCAGAACTGCGACGGCTGCGACCGCGCCTTCCGCTCCGGCCACCCCGGCCACTGCCGCGACTGCCGGACAGACCTCCACACAGCCGCCTGACAACCACCAGCCGCTCCACCCGCAACTTCCGGACCCGCCCCCGACAACATCGCCGCAGCCATCGCCAAACGCACCGCACAGGGCTTGGGCAACCATCCGGCCACACAGCGGCGGAAAGGCCCGGTGGTCGAATCCCGGACTCCCCAAGGAATAAGCCATTCCGTGGTCACAACCAGACTATGAGCGGCCACTACAGGCACTGACTCTCAGGTGGCAGGTATGAAGGAAGCTGACCAGTCACGTCCGGATCAGGGGGACTTCTGTGCGAACCGCCTACAAGAGATGGATAGTCGTCACAATCACCATCGCGGCTGCGAGTGGAACATTAGGAATAGCCCCGCCCTCACCCCAGGGCAGTTCTCAGAAAACTCAGCTGTCCACGAGTGAGGTTGACGAGCTGTCGCAGCTTGCAGGGGGATATCTGCAAACGCGCGCAGGCATGGTCACCACCACTCCTCCCCAGGCAAGATTCTCGGGAATCCCAGCCACCCCGGCCATGGCGAATCGCACCTCGGATGAATTCGCCCAGCTCGCGGCAAAGGGCAAGCGGTACGAGCAGGTGGACGGCGGCTACACAAAGGCCGTCGTGGACGTCACCGTCACGGACTCGTCGCTGGCGGGAACCACCGCCACCATCCAACTCACCGAAGACACCCGGCTCTACATGCCGTTCACAGCCGCAGAAGTCGCCGAAGGGGCGCCCGAGTACGAAGAGTTCTCCCTTCCGCACACGGTGACGTTCACCCGATCCGCCGACGGTACGTGGCTGCTCGCCTCGGACAAGGCCGATTCCCGACGACTCCCGGGCTCGCCGGGAAGCCGGTCGGATCCTCGCCGACAAGAGTGGTCGAGGACTCTCGATCATGGAGATTCAGATTGACCTCGACATGGGGCCGGATGCCAGATCGGCAAAGCTGACAGCGAATGGGACCGGCGTCGGATTGAATTCGGGCACCTGCGGCTCCCTCTCGGACAGACGGACCGGTCAGGTGTGCTTGAGCTTCGACGGATACACCTCGTGGAGGGGATCCCACCACAACACGTGGAAGATGTTGTCGGTCAAAAATCCGCACAACCGCTGGGTGCCGGTGAACCGCAGACGTCAGCCGTTGTGATCCTCGTGCTCGGCCAGTGCCCCGAAGAAGTCGGCGATGTCCTCATCGAGCAACGGCTCGTTGCTCCGCTCCAGATCCGGCGCCTGAGCTCGGGCCCGGGCCTCGACCCACGGGCCGGTCCGATGAGTCATCTCGGACAGCTCATGTGCGGAGTACACGCGCATGTTCTCCAGCACGATGTCGACCGATTCCCGCTCCTGGTCGTCCAGCTCGGCCGGGTCACCCTCGATGTCCCCGCCCTTCAGCTCGAAGCGGCCGCGGTGCTTGCTGTACAGCTCCGGCGCGACCGGCCCGTTGGCCCACGCCTCGAAGCGCTCGGCAAACAGTGGGCGGTCCTCCCAGGCCAGGTGATAGCCGTAGGAGAAATAGCAGAGCTTCTGCAGCTTCATGGCCGACATCGGTGCGGCCTTCACCAGGATGTACGCGGCTACGTCGTGCACGGTTGCCATGGTCGGTCCCCTCCGGTCCTCGCCGCCACCCTAGAGCCGTACGCCCCCATCGACATCCTCGGAGCTCCCGGGCGGGGAGGGTCCCCCCTGTCGGTCCAGCGTACGGGCGAGGTCGGACAACGGGAACGGAACGGGCCGGCTGTCTCATTCGGACACATGGCGCACCGTGAACGAAACGATGTTCTCCATCCCTGCGACCCCGCTCCGGGCCGTGACGTCACCCCGCACTATGACCTCGTCGCCCCGGCGGTGGGCCTCGGCCGCCTTGCCGTAGTCGCGCTCGTCCAGGGACATCCTGACCCTGCGCGCCCTGCGGCCGTCCCGGTCGTCGAAGTACTCGGCGATGGTGACCGCGCCCGGCCGCTGGGGCTCCGGCGCCGCCACCGCGGCCGCGGCCGATGTCATCAGATCCCTCAGGCCGGCCAGGGCGGGGACCAACTCCACCAACGGAGCGGTTCCGGACGGTCCCGGCGGGGTGAGCCGGAGGAACTGCCAGTCGGCGGAAGGGAGCGCCATCTCACGCAGTACGTCGGCGGGCAGCCGGGCTTCCACCACGGACAGGGTCTCCACCAGATCGGCGACGCGGTCCGCGTAGTCACGGGGGCCGCGGTCCAGCGGCACCATCACCTCGTACGGTTCGCCGGACTCCCCCGGGGCGTCCAGCACCCAGAGCTGCCCACGGCCGTAGTCCCTGAAGGGTGACCAGCCATGGCCTCGCAGATAGCGCAGCAGAGAGGACGTGGCCAGGTCGTTCACCTGGCTGAACTCCGCATCGGAGATCGCGATCATGACACCCCCAGCTTCTCTCGGAACTCAGGGCCGAAGAGACCGTGCAAGGTCTCCGTGGTGAGCAGGCAGATTGGCCTTCGGCACCGACACCGTCAAGCTGCTCCCCTTGGGCCGATCCGCGATTTCGTGGTCGTGGAAGCACGCCCAGTAGGCGGCATGCCTCAGCAACAACCCCTCGTGGGTCGCCTCCACCCACTCGCCGGAATCCTCCGGCACGGTCAGTGCCCCGACTCGGCCCCAGCGTTCAGCCTCTGACAGACTCCGGCCATGCCCGCACATACCACCGCGACCTGGGCCCTGCGCCCCGCCCGGCCCGAGGACGTCGAGGCGATTGCCGAGCTCAGGGCCGCCGTGATGCGCCCCGACCTGGAGCGGCTCGGGCGCTACGACGAGCACCGCGTACGACAGCGGCTGCGGGACAACTACGCGCCGGAGCACACCTCGGTCGTCGTCGCGGACGGGGAGTTCGCGGGCTGCGTCACCCTGCGCCCGGTCGAGGGCGGGCTGTGGCTGGAGAACTTCTATCTCTCCACCGCCCTCCAGGGGCGCGGCATCGGCACCGCGGTACTCCGCTCGCTGCTCGCGCGGGCCGACGAGGAGGGCGCGACCGTACGGCTGGACGTGCTGCAGGGCAGCTCCGCCCGCGCGCTCTACGAACGGCACGGGTTCACCGAGGAGCGGCAGGACCCGGTCGACGTGTTCATGGTGCGTACACCCGCGAGTTGAGCTGTTCGGGTCACACCCGTGGATACCCAGGCAACCCGCCCCCTGGAATCTCCGTCTCTCCCCCCGCAGCAGCGGCTCACCCCCCGCCGCGACCTGCACGGATTCGGCACGCAGCACAGGGCCGCACAGCCGCCCGCTGCGGGGGAAGTGGACGGAGCACGGTGTGACGGATCGACCCGCGTTGCGCGCATCCCGGTCGGGAGTGCCGCGGCGCACTGTGATGGCGGCGGCCGGCGCGACCGGCCTGGCGGCTCTCGCCGCCTGCACGGCGCCCTCGCCGCCCCGCCGCCGCGATCCCGCCGCGGACCCGATGCCCGGACTGCCGATCAGTACCTCGCACCCGGCCCAGATGATGCAGATCCTCGCCCACCCGGACGACGACCTGTACTTCATGAACCCGGACACCCAGCAGGCCCTCGACGCCGGAACCCCGCTGGTCTGCGTCTATCTGACCGGCGGCGAGGCCACGGGCATCAATCGCCCGCCGGGCCGCCCGCTGCCCGCGCCGGACAAGGCCGCGTACTCCTCCGCGCGTCACCAGGGGCTCCGCCAGGCGTACGCGACCCTGCTCGGCCTCGGCAGGTTCAACCCGTGGCACAAGTCCGTCATCGAGCTGCACGGCGGCCACCGCGCCGAGATCAACACCCTCCGGTACCGGGGCCGCAGGGTCGAGCTGATCTTCATCAACACCGCCATGCACACCTCGTACGGGCGTCTCGGACTGCCCAGCCTCTGGCAGGACCGGCGCCTGGTCCTGCCGACCGTCGTCGCCGACGGCTCCCCGCTGACGAAGGCGGGTTCGTACACCTACGACGGGCTGATCGACGTCCTGGTCGGGCTGTTCGACCGGTACCGGCCGAGCATCCTGCACACCATGGACCCGGACCCCGACATCCAGCACAGCAGCGAGGCGGTCCGCCGCCGGGACAGCGAGCAGCGCGGCTACTCCGACCATCCCGACCACACCGCCACCGCGCTGTTCACCTGGGCGTCGCTGATCCGGTGGGTGGCAGGGACCACCAAGAACGGCGGCGAGGTGCCGAGCTTCGCCACCACCGCGTTCCGGGGCTACTACAACCGGCACTGGCCGAAGAACCTGCCGCCCGCCGTGCTGGCCGAGAAGGCCTCGCACCTGGTGCCGTACGGCGGCTCGGCCGACTGGCGGTGCGGCAACCCGGCGGGCTGCGGGGACTACGGCGTGGGCGGCAACCGGCCGCTGACCAACCGGAAGGGCTGGGTACGGTCCACCCACTACCGCTACCCGGGCCCCCGGCCCGCCGTCGCCGCCGAACCGGACGGCCGGCTCGTCACGTACGGGGTGCTGGGCCTGCGGGCGGTGCGCCGGCGCGAGAGCGCACCGGGCAGCGGGGAGTGGGACGCGCCGGACGACCTCGGCGGCGGCCCGCTCGCCCCGGTCCTGGGCAGCGCGACGCTGCCGGACGGGCGCCATCTGCTCTTCGGGCTGCGGTTCTCGGCGCTCAGCGGGCACGGCGCGGACAACGAACGCGAGATCGTCGCGCTGGAGCAGCGCTCCCCCGGCGGCGCCTTCCGCGCCTGGCAGGGGCTGGGGAACCCGGTGCGCGACCACGACGGCGGGCGCCGGATCGGTGTCCCGGTCGCGGTCGCCGCGCCCGACGGGCGGGTGCATCTCTTCGTGCGGAACGCGGAGAAGGGTCTCAGTACCCGGGTACGGGACACGGCCGGCCGGTGGAGCGGGTGGCTGGACATGGGCGGCGGCGAGATCCAGGACGGGCTGAGTGCCGTGGTGGACGCCGAGGGCTGTGTCCATGTCTTCGCGGCGGGCCATTTCGCGGTGCATCACTGGACGCAGGACGCGCCCGGCGACGCGCTGACCGCGCGCACCCAGATCACCGGGGTGCCGGTGCCCGGGGACGGTCCGGCGGCGCTGCCGGGGGCGGACGGGAGCATCGAGCTGTTCTACCGCGCGGCGGCGAAGGCCGCCCTGACGACCGTACGGACCGGGGAGACTGCGGACGAGACCGGCATCGACGGGTACGGGCGCGTGATCCGGGACCGGGCGGGCTTCGACGGGTACGGCCCGGTGGCCGCCGCCGGGACGCCGGGCGCCCCGGTGCTGCTCGGCCGCACCGCCAAGGGCCTCCTCCAGCTCCGTACGCCGCGCGGGCTCTTCGTGCGACGGCGCGGTCCGGTGGCGCTGGACGGGCCGGTCCTGCATGTCGGGAAGGACGGCCGGGCGACGGTGGTGGCCCTGGGGCCCGACGCCCTGCCCTGGCTCTGGCGCCCCTGAGGGAGGGCCGGTGCGGCGGATCAGGGCCGCACAGGCCCTGCGCCTCGCCCGTACACATGACGAAGGGCCCCGGTCCACCGCTTGCGCGGCGGGCCGGGGCCCTTCTCGGTGCTCTGTGCGGAGCAACCAGGTCAGACAGTCAGGTAATTACTTGACGATCTTGGTGACCTGGCCGGCGCCCACGGTCCGGCCACCCTCACGGATGGCGAACTTCAGGCCCTCTTCCATGGCGACGGGCTGGATCAGCGAGACGTTCATGACGGTGTTGTCGCCCGGCATGACCATCTCGGTGCCCTCGGGAAGGGTCACAACGCCCGTCACGTCCGTGGTACGGAAGTAGAACTGCGGGCGGTAGTTGTTGAAGAAGGGGGTGTGACGGCCACCCTCGTCCTTCGACAGGATGTAGGCCTGGGCCTCGAACTCGGTGTGCGGCGTGACCGAACCGGGCTTGATGATGACCTGGCCGCGCTCGACGTCCTCGCGCTTGATGCCACGGAGGAGCAGACCGACGTTCTCACCGGCCTGGCCCTCGTCGAGCAGCTTGCGGAACATCTCGATGCCGGTGACCGTGGTGGTGGTCTTCTCGGTCTTGATACCGACGATGTCGACGGTCTCGTTGACCTTGAGGATGCCACGCTCGATACGACCGGTGACGACGGTGCCACGACCGGTGATCGTGAAGACGTCCTCGATCGGCATCAGGAACGGCTTGTCGACGTCACGCTCGGGCTGCGGGATGTTCTCGTCGACGGCCTTCATCAGGTCGAGGACGGTCTGGCCCCACTCCTTGTCGCCCTCGAGCGCCTTGAGCGCCGAGACCTTGACGACCGGCAGGTCGTCGCCCGGGAACTCGTACTCGGAGAGGAGCTCACGGACCTCGAGCTCGACGAGCTCCAGGATCTCCTCGTCGTCCACCATGTCGGCCTTGTTCAGGGCGACGACGATGTACGGAACGCCGACCTGGCGGGCCAGGAGCACGTGCTCCTTGGTCTGCGGCATCGGGCCGTCGGTGGCGGCGACCACGAGGATGGCGCCGTCCATCTGCGCGGCACCCGTGATCATGTTCTTGATGTAGTCCGCGTGACCCGGGCAGTCGACGTGCGCGTAGTGACGCGACTCCGTCTGGTACTCGACGTGCGCGATCGAGATCGTGATACCGCGCTGGCGCTCCTCGGGAGCCTTGTCGATCTGGTCGAAGGCCGAGGCCTCGTTCAGGTCCGGGTACGCGTCGTGCAGCACCTTGGTAATGGCGGCCGTGAGGGTCGTCTTACCGTGGTCAATGTGACCGATGGTGCCGATGTTGACGTGCGGCTTAGTCCGCTCGAACTTCGCCTTCGCCACTGGGTCCTCCTGTGGAGTGGTTCTGTACGCCTTGCTTCATCGGCGCCAGGTGATCTTTGCTGGGATGCCGGGGCCGGGGGCATTCACCGCATTGCTTGCGCTCTGCGACGAATGCCCCACCAGGCTCCGGTGACAAGCCTAAAGCGTGAGCTCGGGAGAGTTACTCGCCCTTGGCCTTCGCGATGATCTCCTCGGCGACGTTCCGCGGAACCTCGGCGTAGGAGTCGAACTGCATCGAGTAGCTTGCGCGACCCGAGGTCTTGCTGCGGAGGTCTCCGACGTAGCCGAACATCTCCGAGAGGGGCACGAGGCCCTTCACGACGCGAGCGCCGCTGCGCTCCTCCATGGCCTGGATCTGGCCACGGCGGGAGTTGAGGTCGCCGATGACATCGCCCATGTAGTCCTCGGGCGTGGTGACCTCGACGGCCATCATCGGCTCCAGGAGCACGGGGGACGCCTTGCGGGCACCCTCCTTGAACGCCTGCGAACCGGCGATCTTGAAGGCGAGCTCGGAGGAGTCGACCTCGTGGTAACCACCGTCGAGAAGGGTGACGCGGACGCCCACCATCTCGTAGCCGGCCAGGATGCCGAACTGCATGGCTTCCTGGGCACCCGCGTCCACCGAGGGGATGTACTCACGGGGGATGCGGCCACCGGTGACCTTGTTGACGAACTCGTAGGACGCGTCGCCACCCTCGATGGGCTCAAGGGCGATCTGCACCTTCGCGAACTGGCCGGTACCACCAGTCTGCTTCTTGTGCGTGTAGTCGATGCGCTCGACGGCCTTGCGGATCGTCTCGCGGTACGCGACCTGCGGCTTGCCGACGTTCGCCTCGACGCGGAACTCGCGCTTCATGCGGTCGACGAGCACCTCGAGGTGAAGCTCGCCCATACCACCGATGATGGTCTGGCCGGTCTCCTCGTCGGAGTGCACCTGGAAGGACGGGTCCTCCTCGGAGAGGCGCTGGATGGCGACACCCAGCTTCTCCTGGTCACCCTTGGACTTGGGCTCGATGGCGACCTGAATGACCGGCGCCGGGAAGTCCATGGACTCCAGGATGACCGGGTTCTTGTCGTCACACAGCGTCTCACCGGTGGTGGTCTGCTTCAGGCCCATGACGGCGATGATGTCGCCGGCGCCCACCGACGCGATCTCCTCACGCTTGTTCGCGTGCATGCGGTAGATCTTGCCGATGCGCTCCTTCTTGCCCTTGACCGAGTTCAGCACCGCGGTGCCGGCCTCGAGGCGACCGGAGTAGATCCGGACGAAGGTGAGCTTGCCGAGGTGCGGGTCGCTCGCGATCTTGAACGCCAGGCCGGAGAACGGCTCGTCGTCCGAGGGCTTGCGCTTGACGACAACCTCGGGGTCCTTGACGTCGTGGCCCTCGATGGCCTCGACGTCCAGGGGGGAAGGCAGGTAGCGGACGACCGCGTCGAGCAGGGGCTGGACGCCCTTGTTCTTGAACGCGGTGCCACAGAACACCGGGGTGACGGTGATGGAGTCGGCACTGCCCTTGGACGCCAGGGTGATCCGACGGATCGCCTCGTGCAGCTGCTCCTGGGTGGGCTCCTCGCCCTCCAGGTACAGCTCCATCATCTGGTCGTCGTGCTCGGCAACGGCCTCAAGGAGCTTGCCGCGCCACTCCTGAGCCGCCTCGACGTGGGTGTCCGGGATGTCGACCGTGTCGTACATCTCACCCTTGGCTGCCTCTTCCGGCCACACGAAGGCCTTCATCGACACGAGGTCGACGACGCCACGGAAGCCGGCCTCGGCGCCGATGGGGAGCTGCATGACCAGCGGAACCGCACCGAGGCGGTCGACGATCATGTCGACGCAGCGGTGGAACTCGGCACCGGTGCGGTCGAGCTTGTTGACGAAGCAGATACGCGGCACGCCGTAGCGGTCCGCCTGACGCCAGACGGTCTCGGACTGCGGCTCGACGCCGGCGACACCGTCGAACACGGTGACGGCACCGTCGAGGACGCGGAGCGAACGCTCCACCTCGACGGTGAAGTCGACGTGACCCGGGGTGTCGATGATGTTGATGGTGTGGTCAACATCATTGAGCGGCCAGTGACAGGTCGTCGCGGCGGACGTGATCGTGATGCCGCGCTCCTGCTCCTGCTCCATCCAGTCCATCGTGGCAGCGCCGTCGTGGACTTCACCGATCTTGTACGAGACGCCGGTGTAGAACAGGATCCGCTCAGTGGTGGTCGTCTTGCCCGCGTCGATGTGGGCCATGATCCCGATGTTGCGGACCTTGGCCAGGTCAAGCGAAGTGGTGGCCATAAGGCTCAATCTTCTCTCGGTCTCGATGTGGGTAGCGACTACCAGCGGTAGTGCGCGAAGGCCTTGTTGGACTCGGCCATCTTGTGGGTGTCCTCGCGCTTCTTGACGGCAGCGCCAAGACCGTTGGAGGCGTCGAGCAGCTCGTTCATGAGGCGCTCGGTCATGGTCTTCTCGCGGCGGGCGCGGGAGTAGCCCACGAGCCAGCGCAGGGCGAGGGTGGAGGCGCGACCGGGCTTGACCTCGATCGGCACCTGGTAGGTGGCGCCACCGACACGGCGGGACTTGACCTCGAGCGAGGGCTTGACGTTCTCAAGCGCGCGCTTCAGCGTGATGACCGGGTCGTTGCCGGTCTTCTCGCGGAGGCCTTCCATGGCGCCGTACACGATCCGCTCGGCGGTGGAACGCTTGCCGTCCAGCAGGATCTTGTTGATCAGCGAGGTGACAAGAGGAGAGCTGTAGACCGGGTCGATGATGACCGGGCGCTTCGGGGCGGGGCCCTTACGAGGCATTCTTACTTCTCCTTCTTGGCGCCGTAGCGGCTGCGGGCCTGCTTGCGGTTCTTGACACCCTGGGTGTCGAGCGAGCCGCGGATGATCTTGTAACGAACACCCGGCAGGTCCTTCACACGGCCACCACGCACGAGCACGATCGAGTGCTCCTGCAGGTTGTGTCCCTCACCCGGGATGTAGGCCGTGACCTCGATACCGGAGGTCAGACGCACACGCGCGACCTTACGGAGTGCCGAGTTCGGCTTCTTCGGGGTGGTCGTGAACACACGCGTGCAGACGCCGCGGCGCTGGGGCGAACCCTCGAGCGCGGGCGTCTTGTTCTTCTCGACCTTGTCCTGCCGGCCCTTCCGGACCAGCTGCTGGATCGTAGGCACTACTTCTCCGGTTTCTGTGTGCCGTTCGTGAAACTAACCTGGAACGTCACCGACCCACGCGGTCGGGTGTGTCGAATACTGCAGGCTTCTGCCGCAAGGCAGAAGGAGCGCAGATTGCGGTAGCCACTGACGGACTCGCCATGCGGTTGAGGACACGCACACGAGCCCAGGCACACCCCAGGCACAAGGTCTGAGCGTACCTACCTCGTCGACTCCGGTCAAAACAAATGCTGTCCACCGGGACACGCCTGGACGAGTGCCCGGCTTGTCCCGACCCGTACGCATGGCCACCGCACCCCGCACGGCCCTCCACAGCCCCGTACAGGGGCCTCCGGGGCCCGTTGCCGGGCCGCTCGGAGGCTCCGTCCGACGCACGACAGTGACGTATCACACGCCGGAGGGCGGCCACCCCGTACGAAACGGGGTGACCGCCCTCCGGTCGGTCAAGCGACTCGCTTACTGGTTGTACGGACCGTAGTCGTAGTCCTCCAGCGGAACGGCCTGGCCGGAGCCCGTGCCGAACGGCGAGTAGTCGATGTCGTCGTAGCCGACGGCCGAGTACATCGCGGCCTTGGCCTCCTCGGTCGGCTCGACCCGAATGTTGCGGTAGCGGGACAGACCCGTACCGGCCGGGATGAGCTTACCGATGATGACGTTCTCCTTGAGACCGATCAGGGAGTCGGACTTGGCGTTGATCGCCGCGTCCGTCAGGACCCTGGTCGTCTCCTGGAAGGAAGCCGCGGACAGCCACGACTCCGTCGCCAGCGAGGCCTTGGTGATACCCATCAGCTGCGGACGGCCGGAGGCGGGGTGACCGCCCTCGGTGACCACACGACGGTTCTCGGTCTCGAACTTCGAGCGCTCGACGAGTTCGCCCGGCAGCAGCTCCGCGTCGCCGGACTCGATGATCGTCACGCGGCGCAGCATCTGCCGGATGATGATCTCGATGTGCTTGTCGTGGATCGACACACCCTGCGAGTTGTAGACCTTCTGGACCTCGCCGACCAGGTGGACCTGGACCGCGCGCTGACCGAGGATCCGCAGCACGTCGTGCGGGTTGGTGGCACCCACGGTGAGCTTCTGGCCCACCTCGACGTGGTCGCCCTCGCCCACGAGCAGACGGGCGCGCTTCGAGATCGGGAAGGGGATCTCGTCGCTGCCGTCGTCCGGCGTGACCACGAGCTTCTTGGTCTTCTCGGTCTCCTCGATCCGGACCCGGCCCGCGGACTCCGAGATCGGGGCGACACCCTTGGGCGTACGGGCTTCGAAGAGCTCGACGACTCGGGGCAGACCCTGGGTGATGTCGTCACCGGCCACACCACCGGTGTGGAAGGTACGCATCGTCAGCTGGGTACCGGGCTCACCGATGGACTGGGCGGCGATGATGCCGACCGCCTCACCGATGTCGACCAGCTTGCCGGTGGCGAGCGAGCGTCCGTAGCAGAAGGCACAGGTGCCGACCGCGGACTCACAGGTCAGGACCGAACGGGTCTTGACCTCCTCGACGCCGGCGCCCACCAGGGCGTCGATCAGGACGTCACCGAGGTCGACGTTGGCAGGCGCGATGACCTTGCCGTCGACGACGACGTCCTCGGCGAGCATGCGGGCGTAGACCGAGGTCTCGACGTCCTCCGTCTTGCGGAGCACACCGTCCGCACCCTTGACGGCGATCTTCAGCTTGAGGCCGCGGTCGGTGCCGCAGTCCTCCTCGCGAATGATCACGTCCTGCGAGACGTCCACCAGACGACGGGTCAGGTAACCCGAGTCGGCGGTACGCAGGGCGGTGTCCGCCAGACCCTTACGGGCACCGTGCGTGGAGATGAAGTACTCCAGAACGGTGAGGCCCTCACGGAAGGACGCCTTGATGGGACGCGGGATCGTCTCGTTCTTGGCGTTGGACACCAGACCACGCATACCGGCGATCTGACGCATCTGCATCATGTTTCCTCGGGCACCCGAGTCAACCATCATGAAGATGGGGTTCGTCTTGGGGAAGTTCGCGTTCATCGCCTCGGCAACCTCGTTGGTCGCCTTGGTCCAGATCGCGATGAGCTCCTGCGTGCGCTCGTCCTTGGTGATCAGACCGCGCTCGTACTGCTTCTGGACCTTCTCGTCCTGCGCCTCGTAGCCGGCGACGATCGCCTTCTTGGCCTCGGGGACCACGACGTCGGAGATGGCCACGGTGACACCGGAACGGGTCGCCCAGTGGAAGCCCGCCGCCTTCAGGTTGTCGAGCGTCGCCGCCACGATGACCTTGGGGTAGCGCTCGGCGAGGTCGTTGACGATCTCGGAGAGCTGCTTCTTGCCGACCGAGTAGTCGACGAACGGGTAGTCCTCGGGCAGCAGCTCGTTGAAGAGCGCGCGGCCCAGGGACGTACGCAGCCGGAACGTGTCGCCCTGCTGGTACTCCTGCTCGCCTTCCTCGGCGACCGGCGGCACCCAGCCGCGCGGCGGGATGGTGCCCACCGGGAAGCGGATGTCGACCTTGGCCTGGAGCGACAGCTCGCGGGCGTCGAAGGCCATGATCGCCTCGGCCGTGGAACCGAAGGAACGGCCCTGGCCGATGACCTTGCGCTCCTCCTCGTCCGTGGTGAGGAAGAACAGGCCCAGCACCATGTCCTGGGTCGGCATGGTGACGGGACGACCGTCGGCCGGCTTCAGGATGTTGTTCGAGGACAGCATCAGGATGCGGGCCTCGGCCTGCGCCTCCGCGGAGAGCGGCAGGTGCACGGCCATCTGGTCACCGTCGAAGTCCGCGTTGAACGCGGTGCAGACCAGCGGGTGGATCTGGATGGCCTTGCCCTCGACCAGCTGCGGCTCGAAGGCCTGGATGCCGAGGCGGTGCAGCGTCGGCGCACGGTTCAGGAGAACCGGGTGCTCGGCGATGACCTCTTCCAGGACGTCGTACACGACCGTGCGGCCGCGCTCGACCATGCGCTTGGCCGACTTGATGTTCTGCGCGTGGTTCAGGTCGACCAGGCGCTTCATCACGAACGGCTTGAAGAGCTCCAGCGCCATGGCCTTCGGCAGACCGCACTGGTGCAGCTTGAGCTGCGGGCCGACGACGATCACGGAACGCGCGGAGTAGTCCACACGCTTACCGAGAAGGTTCTGACGGAATCGACCCTGCTTGCCCTTCAGCATGTCGCTGAGGGACTTGAGCGGGCGGTTGCCGGGACCGGTGACCGGGCGACCGCGGCGGCCGTTGTCGAACAGCGCGTCGACGGCCTCCTGCAGCATCCGCTTCTCGTTGTTCACGATGATCTCGGGGGCACCGAGGTCAAGGAGACGCTTGAGGCGGTTGTTGCGGTTGATCACGCGGCGGTACAGGTCGTTCAGGTCGGAGGTCGCGAAGCGGCCACCGTCCAGCTGCACCATCGGACGCAGGTCCGGCGGGATGACCGGCACGCAGTCGAGCACCATGCCCTTGGGCTTGTTGCTGGTCTGCAGGAACGCGGAGACGACCTTGAGGCGCTTGAGCGCACGGGTCTTCTTCTGGCCCTTGCCGGTACGGATGATCTCGCGGAGGCGCTCGGCCTCCTCGTCGAGGTCGAAGGACTCCAGGCGCTTCTGCAGGGCGGCGGCACCCATGCAGCCGTCGAAGTACGTGCCGAAGCGGTCACGCAGCTCGCGGTAGAGCAGCTCGTCGCCCTCCAGGTCCTGGACCTTGAGGTTCTTGAAGCGGCTCCACACCTCGTCGAGGCGGTCGATCTCGCGCTGCGCACGGTCGCGCAGCTGCTTCATCTCACGCTCGGCACCTTCGCGCACCTTGCGGCGCACGTCGGCCTTGGCGCCCTCGGCCTCCAGCTCGGCCAGATCGGTCTCGAGCTTCTTGGCGCGGGCTTCGAGGTCGGCGTCGCGGCGGTTCTCGATCTGCTGACGCTCGACGGAGACGTGCGCCTCCAGCGACGGCAGGTCGCGCGTACGGCGCTCCTCGTCCACGAACGTGATCATGTACGCGGCGAAGTAGATGACCTTCTCGAGGTCCTTCGGCGCGAGGTCGAGGAGGTAGCCCAGGCGCGACGGGACGCCCTTGAAGTACCAGATGTGGGTGACGGGAGCGGCAAGCTCGATGTGACCCATACGCTCACGACGCACCTTGGCGCGCGTGACCTCGACGCCACAGCGCTCACAGATGATGCCCTTGAAGCGGACACGCTTGTACTTGCCGCAGTAGCACTCCCAGTCCCGGGTCGGACCGAAGATCTTCTCGCAGAAGAGTCCGTCCTTTTCGGGCTTGAGCGTGCGGTAGTTGATGGTCTCCGGCTTCTTCACTTCGCCGTGGGACCAGGTCCGGATGTCGTCCGCGGTGGCAAGGCCGATCCGCAGCTCGTCGAAGAAGTTGACGTCGAGCACTTGTCGTCAATCCCTCTTTCGGGGGTTCGAGCCCCCTCGCGTCAGGCGAGAAATCGGGGCACTTCAGCAATGGTCTGAACGGGTCCGGGGAGAGCCGGCCGGATCACTGGGATCCGGCCGGCCAACCCGTCAGACCTCTTCGACGCTGCTCGGCTCGCGCCGGGACAGGTCGATACCGAGCTCCTCCGCCGCGCGGAAGACGTCCTCGTCCGTGTCGCGCATCTCGATGGACATGCCGTCCGAGGACAGCACCTCCACGTTGAGGCAGAGCGACTGCATTTCCTTGATGAGCACCTTGAAGGACTCAGGGATGCCCGGCTCAGGGATGTTCTCGCCCTTGACGATGGCCTCGTAGACCTTCACGCGGCCGGTCACGTCGTCGGACTTGATCGTCAGGAGCTCCTGGAGGGCGTATGCGGCGCCGTAAGCCTCAAGGGCCCACACCTCCATCTCACCGAATCGCTGTCCACCGAACTGAGCCTTACCACCCAGCGGCTGCTGGGTGATCATGGAGTACGGGCCCGTCGAACGAGCGTGCAGCTTGTCGTCGACGAGGTGGTGCAGCTTCAGGATGTACATGTAGCCGACCGAGACCGGCTCCGGGAACGGCTCGCCGGAGCGGCCGTCGTACAGGTTGGCCTTGCCGGAGGGCTGTACCAGGCGGTCGCCGTCGCGGTTCGGGATCGTGGCCTCGAAGAGACCGGAGATCTCGTCCTCGCGCGCACCGTCGAAGACGGGGGTGGCGACGTTGGTGCCGGGGGCGACCTGGTCGGCGCCGATGGCCTGCAGGCGCTTGGCCCACTCGTCACCGAGGCCGGAGACGTCCCAGCCGCGGCTGGCGAGCCAGCCGAGGTGGATCTCCAGGACCTGTCCCGGGTTCATTCGGGACGGGACACCCAGCGGGTTGAGGATGATGTCGACCGGGGTGCCGTCCTCCAGGAACGGCATGTCCTCGATCGGCAGGATCTTTGAGATGACGCCCTTGTTGCCGTGACGGCCGGCGAGCTTGTCACCGTCGGTGATCTTGCGCTTCTGTGCGACGTAGACGCGGACCAGCTGGTTCACGCCCGGCGGCAGCTCGTCGCCCTCTTCGCGGTCGAAGACGCGAACGCCGATGACCTTGCCGATCTCACCGTGCGGCACCTTCAGCGAGGTGTCGCGCACCTCGCGCGCCTTCTCACCGAAGATCGCGCGGAGCAGGCGCTCCTCGGGGGTCAGCTCGGTCTCACCCTTGGGCGTGACCTTGCCGACGAGGATGTCACCGGCGACGACCTCGGCACCGATACGGATGATGCCGCGCTCGTCGAGGTCGGCGAGGACCTCTTCGGAGACGTTCGGGATGTCCCGGGTGATCTCCTCCGGGCCGAGCTTGGTGTCACGGGCGTCGACCTCGTGCTCCTCGATGTGGATCGAGGAGAGGACGTCGTCCTGCACGAGGCGCTGCGACAGGATGATCGCGTCCTCGTAGTTGTGACCCTCCCACGGCATGAACGCCACGAGCAGGTTCTTGCCGAGGGCCATCTCACCGAACTCGGTGGCCGGACCGTCGGCGAGGACCTGGTCGGCGACGACCCGGTCGCCCTCGGAGACGACAACCTTCTGGTTGACCGAGGTGCCCTGGTTGGAGCGCATGAACTTGGCGATGCGGTACGTGGTGTACGTGCCGTCGTCGTTGGTGACGGTGATGTAGTCCGCGGAGACCTCCTGGACCACACCGTCCTTCTCGGCCTTGAGCACGTCGCCGGCGTCGGTGGCGCAGCGGTACTCCATGCCGGTGCCGACGAGCGGGGCCTCCGACTTGATCAGCGGCACCGCCTGCCGCATCATGTTCGCGCCCATGAGGGCACGGTTGGCGTCGTCGTGCTCCAGGAACGGGATCATCGCGGTCGCGACGGACACCATCTGGCGCGGCGAGACGTCCATGTAGTCGACGTCCGTGCCGGGCACGTAGTCGACCTCGCCGCCACGGCGGCGGACCAGCACGCGGGACTCGGCGAACCGGAGCTCGTCGGTCAGCGGCGCGTTGGCCTGCGCGATGACGAAGCGGTCCTCCTCGTCGGCGGTCAGGTAGTCGACCTCGTCGGTGACCTGGCCCTCGACGACCTTGCGGTACGGCGTCTCGATGAAGCCGAACGCGTTGATCCGGCCGTAGGAGGCCAGCGAGCCGATCAGACCGATGTTCGGTCCTTCCGGCGTCTCGATCGGGCACATGCGGCCGTAGTGCGACGGGTGCACGTCACGGACTTCGAAGCCGGCCCGCTCACGGGAGAGACCACCCGGGCCGAGGGCGTTGAGACGACGCTTGTGCGTCAGGCCCGACAGCGGGTTGTTCTGGTCCATGAACTGGGACAGCTGGCTGGTGCCGAAGAACTCCTTGATGGAGGCGACGACCGGCCGGATGTTGATCAGGGTCTGCGGCGTGATCGCCTCGACGTCCTGAGTGGTCATGCGCTCGCGCACGACGCGCTCCATACGGGCGAGACCCGTACGGACCTGGTTCTGGATCAGCTCGCCGACGTTGCGGATACGACGGTTGCCGAAGTGGTCGATGTCGTCGGTCTCGACCATGATCGAGCGACCGGACTCGCCGACCGTCTCGGTCTCACCGGCGTGCAGCTTGACCAGGTACTTGATCGTCGCGATGACGTCGTCGCTGGTGAGCACACCGGCGTCCAGCGGCTCGTCGGCGCCGAGCTTCTTGTTCACCTTGTAGCGGCCGACCTTCGCGAGGTCGTAGCGCTTCGGGTTGAAGTAGAGGTTCTCGAGCAGCGTCTGAGCGGCCTCACGGGTGGGCGGCTCGCCCGGACGCAGCTTGCGGTAGATGTCGAGCAGCGCGTCGTCCTGGCCCTGGGTGTGGTCCTTCTCCAGGGTGGCGCGCATCGACTCGTACTCGCCGAACTCCTCCAGGATCTGCTCGGTCGTCCAACCGAGAGCCTTCAGGAGAACGGTGACGGACTGCTTGCGCTTGCGGTCGATGCGGACACCGACCATGTCGCGCTTGTCGATCTCCATCTCCAGCCAGGCACCCCGGGACGGGATGATCTTGGCGGAGAAGATGTCCTTGTCGGACGTCTTGTCGATGGAGGAGTCGAAGTAGACACCCGGCGAGCGGACCAGCTGCGACACGACGACACGCTCGGTGCCGTTGATGACGAAGGTGCCCTTGTTGGTCATGAGCGGGAAGTCGCCCATGAAGACCGTCTGGGACTTGATCTCGCCGGTCTCGTTGTTGGTGAACTCGGCGGTGACGAAGAGCGGGGCGGCGAACGTGAAGTCGCGCTCCTTGCACTCGTCGATCGAGTTCTTCGGGGGCTCGAAGCGGTGGTCGCGGAAAGTCAGCGACATCGACCCGGAGAAGTCCTCGATCGGCGAGATCTCCTCGAAGATCTCTTCCAGGCCGGACTTGGTCGGGACGTTCTGTCCACTGTCCAGAGCAGCCTCGACGCGAGCCTTCCATGCGGCATTGCCGAGGAGCCAGTCAAAGCTCTCGGTCTGCAGCGCGAGGAGGTTCGGAACCTCGAGGGGCTCCTTGATCTTTGCAAAGGAGATGCGCAGCGGGGCGGTGCTGGCACCGTTGTTCGTATTCGCGGTCGAGGCGTTGCGCGAGGCGGCCAAGAGGGGGTCCTTCCGAGGGCTCGGACTCACTACGCGCGTACCGGTCCCAAGCCGGACACGATGACAGTCGGTTCCTGATTCGACCGAAGAAGGCCAGGTCAGAGACGATCCGTCGTCGGTGCTCAAGCGAGGGCATGCCCCTGGTGACGGGCAGGAGGCAGCTAACAGGCAGCGCAAAGGGTCAGTGTAGCCAAACGGCACACTGATGTCCAGTCGGGGTTCTCAGAGACCCACGTTGCTCTCAACAGCTTGTTCTCAACACCTATGGCTAGCCCTTGCGCGTGGTGCGCTCTTCTTTACTGCCCGCTTCGCCCACGATCCATGCCTCGGATTCGGATCGATGTGACGACGCGTCCTGAGAATTGCGCGCCGCGTGCGGTTCGTCAAGGCCCCCCTGCGGGGACAAGGCCCCGAGGTCCTCACCCGACCGCCTCCCGGCGCCGGTCGGCCGCCCACGAGAGGCAACGGCGAAGATCACCATACTCGTCGGCGCGGGAAGAGCAAGGCAGCCGCCTCGGGTACGCCGAAGGGCGACCACCCGGATGGGTGATCGCCCTTCGTCAGATGACGTCCGTGCCGTGCGGCACGGGGCGCCGGAAGGAGTCAGCAGACTCCCTGAGTCACTTGACCTCGACGGAAGCGCCGGCGGCCTTGAGGGACTCGGCAGCCTTCTCGGCGGCCTCCTTGGCGACCTTCTCGAGGACCGGCTTCGGGGTGCCGTCGACGAGGTCCTTGGCCTCCTTCAGACCCAGCGAGGTCAGCTCACGCACGACCTTGATGACCTGGATCTTCTTCTCGCCGGCGCCGGTGAGGATGACGTCGAACTCGTCCTGCTCCTCGACGGCCTCGGCAACGGCACCCGGGCCGGCCGGACCGGCGACGGCGACGGCCGCGGCGGCGGTGACGTCGAACTTCTCCTCGAAGGCCTTCACGAACTCGGAGAGCTCGATGAGGGTCATCTCTTCGAACTGCGCGAGCAGGTCGTCCTGGGACAGCTTCGCCATGATGGCGTCCTTCCACTAATTCGGCAGGTGCCGGAGTTACATGTAGGCGGGCGTACATTCGGCCCGCTGCGACCGTCTCCCTAGTGGGCGACGATCATTGCGCGAGCCGAATTACTCGGCACCGCCCTGCTCGGCCTGCTTGGCACGAAGCGCCTCCGCGGTGCGGACGAACTTCGACGGGAGCGCCTGGAAGACCTGAGCAGCCTGAGTCTGCTTGCCCTTCATGGCGCCCGCCAGCTTGGCGAGCAGAACCTCGCGGGACTCGAGGTCCGCGAGCTTCTTGATCTCATCCGCGGTCAGCGCCTTACCGTCAAGGACACCGCCCTTGATGATGAGGTTGGGGTTTTCCTTGGCGAAGTCACGAAGACCCTTCGCCGACTCCACCGGGTCACCGGTGATGAAGGCAACCGCCGTCGGACCAGTGAACTGGTCGTCCAGCGAAGTGATCCCGGCCTCGTTGGCCGCAATCTTGGTCAGCGTGTTCTTCACCACGGCGTACTGGGCGTTCTCACCGAGCGAACGACGCAGCGTCTTGAGCTGCGCCACGGTGAGACCCCGGTACTCGGTCAGCACGGCGGCGTTCGAGCTGCGGAACTGGTCCGTCAGCTCGGCTACCGCGGCAGCCTTGTCGGGCCTTGCCATGAGCGTCGGCCTCCTTCCGGGTGATGAGGACCGCTCAGAAGGGGCCGGGAAAGACGAAACGCCCCGGCGCAGGCGCCAGGGCGTAGCTCGACCGAACGAAGTCCGGGAGCTTTCCACAGTCACCTGCGCAGGTCGCCCGTACTCAACGGATCCTTCGGTCACTGTTCCCTCTTGCGAGGGCGCAGCAACGACCAGCGGTCTTTGGCTTCTGTAGGAGAGTACGCGACCGAAGTCGCGCCGAGCAAATCCGTCCCGCTCGGGGCGGCCCGGGAGGTTCAGGACGCGCCCGAACCGGCTCCCTGCTGCTGCTTCAGCAGCTCGGCGAAGTCGACCGTGTCGGCGGCCGGGGGCTGCTCGACCGAGACCTTCGTCCCGTAGTCGCTGTAGTACACCGTCGAGTTGAGCTCGCCGGTCTTCATCTGGCCGCGCTCGGTCTTCTTGACCAGCAGATCGTTGTCATCGACCCAGATGTCGACCTTCTCCGTGGTGATGCCGGCGTCGCTCAGCTGCTTCTTCAGCTGCTCCAGCTGGTCGGCGTCGAGCTCGGAGTTCTTCGCGGTCAGAGCGGCGACGTCGACGGTGCCGGAGTAGTGCGTGGCGGAGACGCCCCGTACATCCTCCTTGCCGACCTTCTTCACGTCGCCGGAGGCCAGCAGTGACTTCACGCCCTGGTCGGGGGTGGTGTTCTGCATCTGCTGCTTCATGGCCTCGCCGGAGGCGCCCGCTATCTTGGCGAGGTCGGCGTAGCCGTAGCTGATCCAGTGCTTGCCGCCGGTCTGCTTCGCGAAGCCGTCGCCCATGTTGACGACGTAGCCGTCCTTGAAGTAGCGGGCCTGCATCGTGCCGGTGCCGCCGGTCTGCTTCATGGCGTCCGCCATGCTGCCGCCGGTGTAGGTAATCTCCATGGCGCCGGTGAGACCGTCGGTCCAGTCGATGGTGCCGCTCTGGTTCATGGACATGGTGGTGCCCATCTGGGTGGTGCCCTCGACCTTCGCCGAGCTCTCCCCACCGGTCTTCTTCTGTACGTCGAGCAGCGCGGCGATCGGGTCGGCCTTCACGACGCCGCCGCCGTTGTTGTCGCTCTTGCCGCTGTCCGATCCGCTGCAGGCCGCGACCGACGTCAGCGCCGCTGCCGCCGCCACCGACAGACACACGCGTCGCACGGTATTGGTCCTCATGTCAGCTTCCACCC
Organism: Streptomyces sp. NPDC058240; assembly: GCF_042882135.1. Taxonomy (NCBI): domain Bacteria; kingdom Bacillati; phylum Actinomycetota; class Actinomycetes; order Kitasatosporales; family Streptomycetaceae; genus Streptomyces; species Streptomyces sp. NPDC058240. Next base: position 225,384 of record NZ_JBHVWT010000003.1, on the reverse strand, counting down.
CTCGTTCGGCTCTGTCGGGGCCTCACGCTAACGCACGGCTCCGACACAGCCCCCGGCAATACGGATACGAGGACGGGCCCCGCACCTCGAAAGGTTGCGGGGCCCGTCAATGTCACACGTGACGCGGCTTGCTGCCGAGCGCGAGGGCTCAGACGGCGGCCGGGTCCTCCTCGACGAGGAGGTTACGGGTGCGGTTGGCGTCCAGCGGGATGCCGGGGCCCATCGTGGTGGCCAGGGTGGCCTTCTTGATGTAGCGGCCCTTGGCGGCGGACGGCTTCAGACGGAGGATCTCCTCCAGCGCCGCTGCGTAGTTCTCCACCAGCTTGGTCTCGTCGAACGAGGTCTTGCCGATGATGAAGTGCAGGTTCGAGTGCTTGTCGACGCGGAACTCGATCTTGCCGCCCTTGATGTCGTTGACAGCCTTCACGACATCGGGGGTGACGGTGCCGGTCTTCGGGTTCGGCATCAGACCACGCGGACCGAGCACCCGGCCGAGGCGGCCGACCTTGCCCATGAGGTCCGGGGTCGCGACGACGGCGTCGAAGTCCAGACGGCCCTTCGCCACCTCGTCGATGAGCTCGTCGGCGCCGACGATGTCGGCGCCCGCGGCTTCCGCGGCCGCAGCACGGTCACCGGTCGCGAAGACCAGGACCCGGGCGGTCTTGCCGGTGCCGTGCGGGAGGTTCACGGTGCCACGGACCATCTGGTCGGCCTTGCGCGGGTCGACACCCAGGCAGAACGCGACCTCGACGGTGCCGTCGAACTTGGTGGAGGCGGTGTCCTTGGCGAGACGGACGGCCTCGAGCGGCGCGTAGTTGCGCGACCGGTCGACCTTGGCGTCCGCAGCGCGGAGGTTCTTGCTGCGCTTCACTTCTACTCCTGTTGGTTTCAGGGTGTGGAGTCGTGGTGCGGGCCAGCGCTTGGCCCTACCACTGAGGATCTGAGGGGCTGAATCAGCCTTCGACCGTGATGCCCATGGAACGGGCGGTGCCAGCGATGATCTTCGACGCGGCGTCGAGGTCGTTGGCGTTCAGGTCGGGGAGCTTCGTCGTGGCGATCTCACGGACCTGGGCAGCCGTCAGCTTGGCGACCTTGGTCTTGTGCGGCTCGCCGGAGCCCTTCTCCACGCCCGCGGCCTTGAGGATCAGCTTCGCGGCCGGCGGAGTCTTGGTGACGAAGGTGAAGGAACGGTCTTCGTAGACCGTGATCTCCACCGGCACGACCATGCCACGCTGCGACTCGGTCGCGGCGTTGTAGGCCTTGCAGAATTCCATGATGTTGACGCCGTGCTGGCCGAGCGCGGGGCCGACCGGCGGGGCCGGGTTGGCCGCACCAGCGTTGATCTGGAGCTTGATAAGCCCCGTGACCTTCTTCTTCTTGGGAGGCATTGCTCTCTCCGGGTCCTAGTGAGAGTGTTTCGCCGCCGTCCGATCATCCGGATGGAGGCATACCGCACAACGATAACGGGTATAGCTGCGCGACCAAAAACCGAGCAGGTCAGACGGGCTTCACAGCCGGTCTGACCTGCTCGGTAGGCATGTGTCCAGAAACTGGCGGGAAGCCGCTAGTTCTTCTGGATCTGGTCGAAGCTGAGCTCGACCGGGGTCTCGCGGCCGAAGATCTCGACGAGACCCTTGACCTTCTTCGAGTCGGCGTTGATCTCGTTGATCGTCGCCTGCAGCGTCGCGAACGGGCCGTCGGTGACGGTGACCGAGTCGCCCACCTCGAAGTCGAGCACCTGGACCTCGACCTTGCGGGCCGGAGCCGGCTTGCCCTCGGCCTCGGCGGCCTCGCGGGCGGCCTTCTCCTCGGCCTCCGGGGCGAGCATCTTGACGATCTCGTCCAGGGTCAGCGGGTACGGGTCGTAGGCGTTGCCCACGAAGCCGGTGACGCCGGGGGTGTTGCGGACGACGCCCCAGGACTCGTTCGTCAGGTCCATGCGCACCAGGACGTAGCCCGGGAGCTTGTTCTGGCGGACGTTCTTGCGCTCGCCGTTCTTGATCTGGACGATCTCTTCCTCGGGCACTTCGGCCTGGTAGATGAAGTCCTCGACGTTGAGCGAGACGGCGCGCTGCTCCAGGTTGGCCTTCACGCGCTTCTCGTAACCGGCGTACGTGTGGATGACGTACCACTCGCCGGGAAGGCCGCGCAGCTCGTCGCGCAGGGCCGTGACGGCGTCGACGGGGGCGGCCGGCTCGGCCTCTTCCTCGTCGCTCTCGGAGTCGGCCTCGGCCTCCGCGGCCTCTTCCTCGTCCTCGACGTGCAGGGCGGCCTGCTCGGCGGGCTCACCCGCGGCGGCGTCGGCAGCTTCGGCCTGGTCCGGCTCCTCGGCGTCCGCCGCCTCGACGATGTCGAGCTCGTCCTCGGCGGACTCGAAGGCGCCCGCCGTCGGCTCGACGGCGTCGTTCAGGTTCGGGTCAGACACGGTGGCTGCTTCTTCCTGGATACAAATGGGTGGAACATGCGAAAGGGGCGCCCATGAGGCGCCCTCCGCGGGATCAGCCGAAGACGTACTTGATGACCCGCTGGAATCCGAAGTCAATCACGGTAACCAGACCGATCATGACGACGACGAAGACAATCACCACTGTGGTGTAAGTCGTCAGCTGACTGCGAGTCGGCCAGACGACCTTGCGCAACTCGGCGACGATCTGGCGGTAGAACAGCGCGAGACGGCCCAGAGGGCCCTTCTTTCCGCGCTTGCCGCCCTTCCGGGTCTTCTTCTTCGACTCGGGTACTTCATCCTCGGCATCAGGCATGTCGATGGAGCCCACGGCGTCCGTCACGCTTCTCACCTGATTCCGGGTCATGGCCGTGCCGCGCCCGGTGGAGCCGCACGGCGATGCATTGAAGTACGTACATGCGCACACATCCTGGCGAAGGAGTGTGTAGCAGGGCCGGAGGGACTTGAACCCCCAACCGCTGGTTTTGGAGACCAGTGCTCTACCAATTGAGCTACGACCCTTTGTGGTTTCCACCAACCTACCGCATCTCCCCGGATGGTTCCGATGCGGAAACGGTGCGGCTGGTGAAGGCCAACGACAGGTGAGTGTACGTGTTCAGCGGCCCGGCGTCGAACAGATAGCTCCCGACCGCTCCTGGTCGCATCTTGTCCGCATGCTGTCCGAGTCGTGTCCGGTCCCTGAAACCCCTGTGCCGACAGGGATCACGGTCTGGGACCATGGGGGCCATGAGCGCTGCAACTTCCCCCTCCGAGCGCCGGGTCTCCGCCCGCATCGGTGCGATCTCCGAATCCGCCACCCTCGCCGTCGACGCCAAGGCCAAGGCCCTCAAGGCCGCCGGCCGTCCGGTGATCGGCTTCGGTGCCGGTGAGCCCGACTTCCCGACCCCCGGCTACATCGTCGACGCCGCGGTCGAGGCCTGCCGCAACCCGAAGTACCACCGCTACACCCCGACAGGAGGGCTCCCGGAGCTCAAGGCCGCCATCGCCGAGAAGACGCTGCGCGACTCCGGCTACGAGGTCGACGCCTCGCAGATCCTGGTGACCAACGGTGGCAAGCAGGCCATCTACGAGGCGTTCGCCGCGATCCTCGACCCGGGCGACGAGGTCATCGTCCCCGCTCCGTACTGGACCACCTACCCCGAGTCGATCCGGCTGGCCGGCGGCGTCCCGGTGGAGGTCGTGGCCGACGAGACCACCGGCTACCGGGTCTCCGTCGAGCAGCTGGAGGCGGCGCGCACCGAGCGCACGAAGGTCGTCCTGTTCGTCTCGCCGTCGAACCCCACCGGCGCCGTGTACAGCGAGGCCGACGCCGAGGCGATCGGCCGCTGGGCCGTCGAGCACGGCCTGTGGGTGCTGACCGACGAGATCTACGAGCACCTGGTCTACGGCGACGCGAAGTTCACCTCGCTGCCCGCGATCGTGCCCGAGCTGCGCGACAAGTGCATCGTGGTCAACGGTGTCGCCAAGACGTACGCGATGACCGGCTGGCGGGTGGGCTGGATCGTCGGCCCGAAGGATGTCGTCAAGGCCGCGACCAACCTCCAGTCGCACGCCACGTCCAACGTCTCCAACGTGGCCCAGGTCGCCGCGCTGGCCGCCGTCTCCGGGAACCTGGACGCGGTCGCCGAGATGCGTACCGCCTTCGACCGGCGCCGGCAGACCATCGTCCGGATGCTCAACGAGATCGACGGGGTGCTGTGCCCGGAGCCCGAGGGCGCGTTCTACGCGTACCCCTCGGTGAAGGAGCTGCTCGGCAAGGAGATCCGCGGAAAGCGTCCGGCCACCTCGGTGGAGCTGGCGGCGCTGATCCTGGACGAGGCCGAGGTCGCGGTCGTACCGGGCGAGGCCTTCGGTACGCCGGGCTACCTGCGGCTCTCGTACGCCCTGGGCGACGACGACCTCGTCGAGGGCGTCTCGCGGCTCCAGAAGCTGCTGGGCGAGGCCAAGGCGTAGCGCGTCCCGCACATTCGGTGGCGAACCCCCACCCCCGCCCGGGGGCGCTTCTCCCTTTCGGCGTTCACCCCCCGGGGGAAGAAGACCCCCCCCCCCCCCCCCCCTTCCTCCAGAGTCTTTTGTGGGAGGGGGTTTTCC